>NZ_JZWY01000379.1:0-5952 GCF_000966955.1 Streptomyces sp. NRRL S-495 | reverse complement strand
CGGTGTCGACGATGCCGGGGGAGACGGCGTTGACCCGGACCGGGGCGATCTCGACCGCGAGGGCCTGGACGAGGAAGGCGAGTGCGCCGTTGGTGGTCGCCATCACGGTGCGGGCGGGGGCCGGGCGCCAGGCGGCGACCCCGGAGAAGAAGGTGAAGGAGGCGCCGTCGGGGGTGTCGGTGGCGGCCTGCGGGGCGAGGTGCTTGGCGAGCAGCAGCGGGCCGTAGACCTTGGCGGCGAACGCCCGGTGGATGTCGGCGAGTTCGAGTTCGGCGAGCGGGCCGTTGGCGGGCATGGCGGCGGTGGGGTCCGGGCGGGGCCGGGCAGCTCGCCGGCCGTCCACTCCAGCTTGCGCGGGTCGGGGCCGGCGAGGACCAGTTCGGCTCCGGCGGCGGAGGCGGCGTGGGCGAGGGCGCGGCCGGTGCGGGAGCCGGCGCCGATCACGACGACGCGGCGGGAGGCGAGGGGGAGAGTGCTGTCGGTCATGGGACAAGGCTGTTCCGACCAGGGGTGATGCGTCCAAGGCTTGTTTTCGAAGAGATCCATAAACTGGCTGCATGACCACGCTCCGACAGTTCGAGTACCTGGTGACCGTCGTCGACACCGGGTCCTTCACCCGTGCCGCCGAGCTGCTGCACGTCACCCAGCCGGCGCTCTCGCACCAGGTGCGGGCGCTGGAGAAGGCCGTCGGCGGGCCGCTGCTGGAGCGCCTGCCGCGGGCGGTGCGGCCGACGCCGATGGGGCGGGCGGTGCTGCCGCACGCGCGGGCGGCGCTGGCGGACGCCGAGCGGCTGCGGGCGGCGGCCCTGAGCGCGGCCGGACTGGCGGGCGGGGAGCTGGAGTTGGCGACGGTGTACTCGGTGAGCCTGGGTCTGCTGCCGCCGGTGCTGCGGGCCTGGCGGGCGGCGCACCCGGGGGTGCGGATCCGGCTGCGGGAGTTCGCGCACACCGAGGACCTCCGGGCGGCGATGACGGCGGGTCAGGCGGATGTGGCGGTGGGGCCGTTGCCGACGGGCTGGGAGGGGCCGATCCGGGAGCTGGGGGAGGAGGAGTTCGTCCTGGTGCTCCCGGCCGAGGGGGCGGGGGAGTCGGACGATGCTCCGGTGCCGCTGGCGACCCTGGCCGGGCGCGACTGGGTGCACTACGCCCCCGGCAACGGCCTGGCGGACGTGCTGGACGCGGCGTGCGCGGCGGCCGGGTTCCGGCCGGGGGTGGCGGTGCGCACCGAGCAGACGGCGGCGGCGCCGCTGCTCGCGGCCGCCGGGCTGGGCCCGGCGCTGGTGCCCGCGAACATCGTGCCGCCCGGCTTCGACGGGCTGGTGCGCCGGCCCGAACCGCCGGTGCGGCGGCCCCTGGTGGCGTACACCAGGACCAGGCCGGACGCGCTGACGACGGCGTTCGTCGAGCTGCTGGCCCGTCGGGTCCGGCTGCTGCCCGACCGGGCGGACGCTGGGGCTGCCGGCGGTCCGGCCGGATCTGCGGATGTGCCGACCGACGGATTCTCGTGATCTCTACAGTGCTGTAGATTCGTTTGGCAGGGAGAGCAACCGAGGAGGGCAATCGTGGGAGTTTCGCTGGCCAAGGGCGGCAACGTCTCGCTGACCAAGGAGGCGCCGGGCCTGACGGCCGTCATCGTCGGACTCGGCTGGGACGTCCGCACCACCACCGGCGCCGACTACGACCTGGACGCGAGCGCGCTGCTCTGCAACGCGCTCGGCAAGGTGGTCTCGGACCAGCACTTCGTCTTCTTCAACAACCTGCGCAGCCCGGACGGTTCGGTCGAGCACAGCGGCGACAACCTGACCGGTGGCGGCGACGGCGACGACGAGCAGATCAAGGTCGACCTGGCCGGTGTCCCGGCCGATGTGGCCAAGGTGGTCTTCCCGGTGTCGATCTACGACGCCGACGCCCGGTTCCAGAGCTTCGGCCAGGTGCGCAACGCCTTCATCCGGATCGTCAACCAGGCCAACGGCCAGGAGCTGGNGGTCAACACCCGGCGGCCCGCCCCGTCAACGGCCCTCCGGCCCCGCCGGATTCGGCTTCCGCTCCAGCGCCAGCCCGCCGAACCCGCCCGAGGTGCCCAGCTGGTCGCGCCACCACGCGGCCATCGCCGGCCCGTCCACCCGCGACCAGTCCGGCGCCCCGGTGACCTGCGCCCGCCCGAGCCGGCGGCTCAGCTCCACCAGCGCCCGCCCCGCCGTGCCGCGCTCGCGGTCGTAGCCGGGCAGCAGGTCGGCCCAGCCCTCCGCCGCCCGCCAGGCGTCCTCGAAGGCGCAGGCGTCCTGCAGCGCCTTCGCCGCGCCGCTGGTCGTGTGCGGGCGGACGAGGGTCGCGGCGTCCCCGGCGAGCAGCAGGCGGCCGGCGGTGCGGCGCGGGGTCTCCAGGTCGTGGATCGGCTGGAGCAGGATCCGCTCGACGGGCGTCAGGTCGACCACACCGGCCCAGTACGGCGGCAGGACGCGCTCGGCGAGCGCGGACAGTTCGCCGCGGCGGGCGGCGTCGAGCGAGCCGACCGCGAAGCCGAGCGGGTCGGTGCCGCCGGCGGTCCGCAGCCAGTCGGGCGCGGGGGCGTAGAAGACCCAGTTCACCAGGGTGGTGCCGGGGGTCAGCCCCGGGATCCGGTAGAGCACGACCTGCCCGCCGGGGTAGCAGGCGGTGATCACCTCCGCCTCGGGCCAGTGGGCCGCGCCGCCCGGGAGCCGGTCGAGCAGCCGGGCGTCGAAGCTGCCGCGCCAGGCGACGTACCCGGCGTACTCGGCCCGGGCCTCCGGGCAGACGGCGGCGCGCACCACCGAGCGGTGGCCGTCGGCGCCCACCACCAGGTCGTACGGCTCGCGCCCGCCGGTCGCCGTCTCGACCCAGGCCGGCCCGGCGAGGTCGGTGCCGCCGGCCGCCGTGACGGCCGTCCCGGGGCGGAACTCCACCTGCTCGGGGGTGCGCTCGCGCAGCCCCTGCCACAGCACGCCCCAGTGGAAGGAGTGCATCGCCATCGGCTGCACCCACAGCACCCGCCCGCGCGGGGTGCCCGCGGGGTCCTTGGCCACCCAGTGCCGGGTGGTGAGCGGATGGTGGCGGATGCCGTCGTCCAGGTGGCCGGCCAGGACCAGTTCGTCGTAGCGGTCCAGCAGGACGCACAGGCCCACGCCGCGGTCCTCCAGGTTCCCCGGGCTGCGCTCCAGCACGGTGACCCGCTCGGCCCCGCCCCGGGCCGCCGCCCGTGCGAACGCACAACCCGCGATGCTGCCGCCGACCACGGCGACCGATCCACCCCGCACGACCGCTCCCCCTCCTCGCCGGGGCGCCCTCGGCCCCGTCCGTCGTCCCGACGACGACCATACGCCGTGGACTGACGGTCCGTCAGCGGAGTGTCCGAGGTGTTCCCTGGATCACCTATGCAACTGGTTGCATAGGGAGCTCGGGCTCGCCTACCGTGTGGTGGCCGGCCACCCCCTCCGCCCCCCGGCCACCGCCCTGCCCGCCCTCGCCAGGAGAAGCCGCGATGACGACGACCGCCAGCACCCCGCCGCCGCCCTACCCGCACCTGCTGCGCCCGCTCGACCTCGGCTTCACCACCCTCCCCAACCGCGTGATCATGGGCTCCATGCACGTCGGCCTGGAGGAGGCCGAGAACGGCTTCGAGCGGATGGCCGCCTTCTACGCCGAACGCGCCCGCGGCGGCGTCGGCCTCATCGTCACCGGCGGCATCGCCCCCAACGAGGCCGGGCGCCCCTGGGACGGCGGCGCCAAGCTCACCACCGAGGAGGAGGCGGACCGGCACCGCGTCGTCACCGACGCCGTGCACGCCGCCGGCGGCCGGATAGCCCTCCAGATCCTGCACTTCGGCCGCTACGCCTACCACCCCGCCCTGGTCGCCCCCAGCGCCGTGCAGGCCCCGATCAGCCCGTTCCCGCCCCGCGCCCTCACCGCCGACGAGGTCGAGGCCACCATCGACGACTTCGCCCGCTGCGCCGAACTCGCCCGCCGGGCCGGCTACGACGGCGTCGAGATCATGGGCTCCGAGGGCTACCTGATCAACGAGTTCGTCGCCGCCGCCACCAACCACCGCGAGGACGAGTGGGGCGGCTCCTACGAGAACCGGATGCGCTTCCCGGTCGAGATCGTCCGCCGGGTCCGGGAGCGGGTCGGACCGGACTTCATCCTGGTCTACCGGCTCTCCATGCTCGACCTCGTCCCCGGCGGCTCCACCCTGGACGAGGTGGTCCTGCTCGCCAAGGCGGTCGAGGCGGCCGGCGCCACCATCATCAACACCGGCATCGGCTGGCACGAGGCGCGCATCCCCACCATCGCCACCTCGGTGCCGCGCGGCGCCTGGGCCTGGGTGACCGAGCGGGTCATGGGCTCGGTCTCCGTGCCGCTGGTCGCCACCAACCGGATCAACACCCCCGAGCTGGCCGAGCGGCTGCTCGCCGACGGCTGCGCCGACCTGGTCTCGCTCGCCCGCCCGCTGCTCGCCGACCCGGACTTCGTCGCCAAGGCCGCCGCGGGCCGCCCCGAGGCCGTCAACACCTGCATCGGCTGCAACCAGGCCTGCCTGGACCACACCTTCAGCGGGAAGATCACCTCCTGCCTGGTGAACCCGCGCGCCTGCCACGAGACCGAGCTGGTGCTCGCCCCGACCCGGCGGGTCAAGCGGGTCGGCGTCGTCGGCGCCGGACCGGCCGGCCTCGCCTGCGCCGTCACCGCCGCCGAGCGCGGCCACCGGGTCACCCTGTTCGACGCCGCCGCCGTCATCGGCGGGCAGCTCGACATCGCCCGCCGGATCCCGGGCAAGGAGGAGTTCGCGGAGACCCTGCGCTACTACCGCCACCGACTGGCGGAGCTCGGCGTGGAGCTGCGGCTCGGCAGCTGGGTCGACGCGGCCGCGCTCGCCGCCGAGGGCTTCGACGAGGTCGTGCTCGCCACCGGCGTCAGCCCGCGCGTCCCCGACCCCGCCGACCTGCCGGGCGTCGACCACCCCAGCGTGCTCGGCTACCTCGACGTGCTGCGCGACGGCGCGGCCGTCGGCGAGCGGGTCGCGATCCTCGGCGCGGGCGGCATCGGCTTCGACGTCGCCGAGTTCCTCACCGACGCGGGCGACGCGCCGAGCCTCGACCCGGCCGTGCACCGCCGGCACTGGGGCATCGACGGGGACTACCGGGAGCGCGGCGGCCTCGCCCGCCCCGAGCGGCCCGAGCCGCCGCGCCGGGTCCACCTGTTCCAGCGCCGCACCACCAAGGTCGGCGCCGGGCTCGGGAAGACCACCGGCTGGATCCACCGCACCGAGCTCAAGCACCGCGGCGTCACCATGGTCGCGGGCGCGGGCTACGACCGGATCGACGACGCGGGCCTGCACTTCACCGTCGACGGCGAGCCGCAGCTGCTGCCGGTCGACACCGTGGTGCTGTGCACCGGCCAGGAGCCGCGCCGCGACCTCGACGCCGCCCTGCGCGCGCTGGGCGTCACCCCGCACCTGATCGGCGGCGCCGACGAGGCCGCCGAACTCGACGCCAAGCGCGCCGTCAAGCAGGGCACCGAGCTCGCCGCCGCCCTCTGACCCCGGGCCGCCGCCCCGGCCCCCGACCCCGGGACGCCGCCCCGCACGACCCGCCCCGCACGAGCCCCCCGGCCGTGCGGGGCGGCCCCTAGGATCGGTGCCATGTCGCTGCCGCACGCCATCCTCACCGCCCTGCTGGAGCAGCCTTCCTCGGGGCTGGAGCTGACCCGGCGGTTCGACAGGTCGATCGGCTTCTTCTGGTCCGCCACCCACCAGCAGATCTACCGGGAGCTGGGCCGGCTGGAGACCACCGGACTGATCCGGGCGCTGCCGCAGGCCGGTCCGGTGCGCGGGCAGAAGAAGGAGTACGAGGTGCTGCCCGCCGGCCGCGCCGAACTGGCGCGGTGGACGGCCGCCGCGGAGGACCCCCGGCCGATCCGCGACCCGCTGCTGCTGCG
>NZ_JZWY01000378.1:0-17272 GCF_000966955.1 Streptomyces sp. NRRL S-495 | reverse complement strand
TGCTGCTGCGGCTGCGCGCCGCCGCCGTGGTCGGCACGGCCGGTCTCGACGCCGAGCTGCGCCGCCATCTAGACCTGCACCGGGCGCAGTTGGCCCACTACGAGGCGATCGGGAGGCGCGACTTCCCGGCGGGGGAGGAGGGCGGGGCCGATCCGCTCCAGTACGCGGTGCTGAGGGCCGGTGTCGGGCTGGAGTCCTTCTGGGTGCGGTGGCTCGCGGAGACGGTCGAGAGCCTGCCGCCGGCACCGGGCCCGCCCTCGGTCGAGGGGCCGGAAGACCCCTCCTGACCTGCGCCTACGCGCTCCGGGCGGGCGCGCCCCGGGGGCCGGTGGGACACTGGACGCCTGTCCCTGCCCGACCTCATCGATCGGGGGCCCGTATGTCCCTCCCGAGGCATCTCCGTGCGCTCGTCGCGGCGGCCGTCGCCACCGTGCTCACCCTCGGCACCACCCAGCTCGCGGTGGGAGCACCACCCGCGCCCGCGTCCGCCTCCGCCGTCACGGCGTCGGCACCTCTGCTGCCGACCGACGAGCAGCTCCGGGCCGCCCTGCTGACCGCCGCCGAGCTCGGCCCCGACTTCACCGAGATCCCGGCGGACCCGAGCCCCTCGCCGGAGTCCGGCGCCTCCCCGGTGGCCGGTTGCGACGCCCTGCGCGCGCTGCTGAACCGGGACCCGTCCGGTGCCTCCGCCCAAGGACCGCACCAGGAGGCGCAGTTCGACGGCCCGGACGGCAATCCGATGATCACCGAGTCCCTCACCGCCGAGGAGGCGGCCCGGCTGGACGCCGACTTCGCCACCGTCGGCTCCGCGTTCGCCGACTGCCACAGCATCACCTTCACCGACAACACCGGCGCGGCCGTGACCTTCTCGGTGACCCCGATCGCCCTCGGCGACCGCGCCGGGGCCCCGGCCGTCCGCCTCGACGGCGACCTCGCGGGCGTCCGGCTCAACGGCTACCTCGGCATCGAGCGCCTCGGCGACGTCGCCCTCGCCTACGGGTTCTTCCAGCGCGACTCCGACGAGTCCCAGCTCGCCTCGCTCTACTACCGCGCGGCCGTCGCCAAGGCCGAACGCACCCTGGGCGTCCAGGCGGGCGCCACCGCGGCCCCGGGCTCCGCCGTCTGACCGCCGTCCGAGCTGTCCGACCGCCGCGGGGCGGCCCCGGGGAACCGGGACCGCCCCGCCCTGCCGCGCCGGGCTCAGCGCACCACCCACTGCTGGTACGCGCTCTCCTGGCACGGCCACATGTTGACGTCGCGCCGGCTGCCGTCCGCCGAGAAGTAGTCCTGGAGGCACAGGCCGGACGCCCGGTTCTTGAACACGACCGCGTTCGGGCCGTGCGGGAGGAGCTCCCAGCGCTGGGTCTGGGCACCGGAGCAGGCCCGCTGGATCACGCTGCTGTAGGCGTTGAGCGTGGTCGGTTCGAGACACAGACCGGACTTCTGCACCCGCAGCTCGGTGGCCCCGTCGGCCCCGGTGTCCGACCAGAAGCGCTGGTTCGAGTCGTTCTTGCAGCTGAACTCCTGCAGCAGCGCGCCCTCGGCGGTGGAGGCGCCGCGGATGTCCAGGCATTTGCCCTGGACGACGTTGGCGTAGCCGTGCAGCACCGGCGCCGCCTGCGCGGGTGCGGCCAGCACCGTGGCGGCGGCGAGCACCGACCCGGCGACGACGACGGAGCGGACGAGGGACTGGCGGCTGGATCGCATGATCGGTGCACTCCCGGTCTGGTGGTCCGGACACCCCGCACCGGGGCGCCTCGGCCGCCAGTCTCGGCGTCCGGAACCGTCCGGCCCAAGACCCTTCGGGCTCCATCGAATTCGGGCGTGGCAATGTCCGTGACGTGCCACGAACCGGTCAGAGCCGGGCAACGCCCCGGTCCGGCCGGGCGGGTCCGCATACGGTGGACACCAGGACGCGGCGGGGGCCGGCCACCCGATCGGGGGACGGGGACGGACCGCCACCGACACCGCCGCGCCTCACCGGGGAAGCCGACGGAAGGACCGGATTGCTGCGCATCCACTTCACCCACGACGACCTGACCAGGGTACGGATCGCGCGGGCACCCGACCCGCTCGCGGAGACCGTGCTGAGCCTGTCGTTGGTGCAGTCCCGCGGCGTGGGCGGCGTGGCACTGGACGGGTGGCGCGACCGGACCCGCGGCTGCCTCCGCCCCGAACTGCGGGTGCTGTTCGAGCTGGCGACCTCGGCGGGCGCGACGGAGGCGCCGGAGGCGTTCCTGCACGCGGGCACCGGCAGCCTGGCGGACAGCCTCGACCAGACCTGGTCGCTGCCCCGGCAGTTGTGGGCGGCGGACCTGTGCGCGCTGGAGTACCTGCGTCCGACGGCGCCCCGCTGGGTCCGCGAGCTGTACCGGGGCGACCGCGGGTGGCGCGGCCTGGTCCAGCGCCGGCTCCGCGAGTACCACGCCTTCGCGGTGGCGCCCTACTGGTCGCAGCTGCTGGCCGCCACCCACGCCGAGCGCACCGGGCGGGCGCTGGCCGCCGCCGACACCGGACTGGACGGCCTGCTCGGCTCGCTGCACCCGGACGTCCGCTGGGAGTCGCCGGTGCTGTCGCTGCCCTGTCCGGTCGACGCCGACCTGAACCTGCGGGGTACCGGGATGCTCCTGGTGCCCACCTTCTTCTGGCCCGAGCCGATCGCCCTGACGGACAACCGGGGCCCCGAGTACCCGGTCGTGCTGCACTACCCGCTGGCCCGCGACCTGGCCACCTACCGGGCGGTCTGGGGGGCCGCCGCCTCGGCGGATCCCGACGGCGCCCTCGTCGCGCTGCTCGGCGCCACCCGCGCCCGCACCCTCCGGGCGGCCGCCGACCCGGCGGGCACCGCCGAACTCGCGCGCCGCATCGGCACCTCGCCCGCCACCGCGAGCCACCACGCCACCGTGCTGCGCTCCGCCGGCCTGCTGACCACCGAACGCTCCGGCCCGGGCGTCCGCCACACCCTCACCCCGCTCGGCCAGGCCCTGCTCGACGACCGCCCGGTCCCGCCCACCCCCGGCCCCGGGACGACCTGACCTCGCCCCTCCCACCGCGCACGGGCCGGTGCGCGGCTGTCCGACGGCGATCGGCGAGCTGGTCGGCGAGCTGGTGCTCGGCACGCTGCTCGCGGTGCTGACCACCGCCTCCCTCGCCGGTGTCTTCGTGCTGGCCGAACTTGCCCACCGTCAAGAGCCGTTGCTCGCCTACGCGCTGGGCGCCGCCGCCGTCCTGCTGGTGCTCCTCGGCGTGCGGCAGCTGCGCCGCCCGAGGGAGCGGCGCGGCCGCGTCGGCCGGATCCTGGCGGCCGGGACGGCCGGTCTCGGGGTCTGGCTGCTGGCCTGCGTCGGCTACGCCTCGCTGCGCGAGGCCCTGGACCTCGCGACCTTCTGACCCGGTCGGCCTTCTGACGCGGCCGACCTTCTGACGCGGCCGGCCTCCTGGGGCGCCGGCCGACCCCTGTGCGGCCGGCGCCCCAGGAGGCCGGAGCGCGCTCAGCGCAGGTGGAGGGCGAGGCCGGCGCTGCCGGGCTGCTCCACGCCCTCGTGCAGGCGCATGTCGCGCCCGTAGTCGCCGCCGTCGAGGCGGCGGAACGGGACCGGCTCCTCGGTGAACAGGGCGTCCAGGCGCTGTCCGTAGGCTTCCGCGGCGGCCTCGAACTCCTCGGCCGACAGCCCTTCCGACCGGTACACGGCGAACGGTTCCAGGGCCGCGATGCCGCTGAACCAGAACACCCCGTGCTGCAGCGGGAACAGCAGGTCCGCCAGCGGCCCGTGCGCGCCCCGGTCGGTGAACGCGGACTCGCGGCCCCCGACGCTCACCGCGAGCAGGCCGCGCTTGCCGCCCAACGCGCCCTCGCTGTACGGCGGGGGGACGTCCGGGCCGTGCGCGAAGCCGAAGGTCAGCACCCGGTCGATCCAGCCCTTGAGGATCGCGGGTGCCGAGAACCACCACAGCGGGAACTGGAACACCACCGCGTCCGCCCGGCGCAGCTTCTCCTGCTCGGCGGCGATGTCGGCCGAGAGCCGCCCGGTGCGGGTGGCCTCGTCCTGGGCGGCGAGCACCCCGAGGCGGGTGTCCGCCGGGCGGTCGGGGAAGTCGTCGGCGTCGAGGGCGGCGTGCCACTTCATCGCGTACAGGTCGGAGACCTCCACCTCGTGCCCGGCGGCACGCAGCCGGGCGACCGCGAAGTCGCCCAGCGCGGCGGTGAGCGAGCGGGGTTCGGGGTGGGCGGTGACGACCAGGACGCGCCGGGGCCGCTGCTGCGGGGTGTGGTTGCTCATGGCTCCACCCTCGCCGGGGCGGCGGGCCGCAGCCAGGTCCCTGCTGTTCCGGCGGACTCCGGATCCTGGTAATGCGAGGGCCACCATACTGGAGCGTATGGAGACCACCGCCGCCGCTGCCCGTTCCGTCGTTCCCCGCCCCGCCCTGGGGGAGTTCCTGCGGGCCCGCCGGGCCCGGGTCGCGCCCGAGCTGGTCGGGCTGACGGCCGGTGGACGGCGTCGGGTGCGCGGGCTGCGCCGGGAGGAGCTGGCGCAGCTGGCCGGGATCAGTGTCGACTACTACGTCCGGCTGGAACAGGGGCGGTCCACCCAGCCGTCCTTCGAGGTGCTGGAGGCGCTGGCCCGCATCCTGGGCCTGTCCGCGGCCGAGCGCCGCCACCTGGACACCCTGGCCGGCTCCCGTCGGCTCCCGCCGCCGGCGCCCCGGGTGAGCCCGCTGCTGCGCGGCATGCTGGACGCCCTGGGCGCGGGGATGCCGGCCTTTGTGACCGACCACCGTCTCGACGTGGTCGCCTGGAACCCGCTGGGTGCCGAACTCATCGGCGGGCTGGGGGAGTCGGGGGCCCGGCGGGACCGCAACCAGGCCCGTTTCCTGTTCCTGGACCCGGCCGCCCGCACCGTCCATCCGGAGTGGTCGGACCGCGCCACCGAGGCGGTCGGCCAGCTGCGGGCCTCGGCGGGCACCTGGCCGGACGACGCGGAGCTGACCGGTCTGATCGCCGAACTGTCGGCGGTGAGCCCGGAGTTCCGCCGGATCTGGGACTCCGGCGAGGTGATGAACTGCACCTCGGGCCACAAGCTGCTGCACCACCCGGTCACCGGGACTCTCGCCCTGGACTTCGAGGCCCTGCACGTCCCGGCCGGGCCGGGCGAGACCGGCCTCGTGGTGCACGTCTTCTCGGCGGGGCGGGACGCGGGCGCCGCCGAGGCCCTGGCCCGTCTCGGCGGCGTGGTGGACGAGGGGTGAGCGGGATCCGCCGCTCGCGGCGACGGCGATGGTGACGGCGATGGTGACGGCGATCCACCGCCTTCCCGGGCCACCGCTACGGTGAATCCGGCAGATTGATCACGACTTGATCCGGGCCCTGTCCTCGGCCGCGCCGACCACGCCGGCCGGGCCCCGGGACCGGGCTGCCGGGTGGCGCGGCCGGGTCCGGTGGTGCGGACGGTGTCGCCCGGTACCGCGCGACACCGCATGACGTCGGACGATGCCGGGGGGACCGGCCGCGCCCCGTGACGGCCCCGGGACGGCCGGCGCCGGACCGGTCGTGGGCGGTCGGGCCGGGTCCGGATTTCGCCGCCCGGCGGCTGGTGAGTTTCGGCCAGATGTCGTAAACCATGCACCATGGTGGTTGTCCGAGATTTATCGTAGCCTCGGCACGCTCGCACCTCGGTAACGCCGGGCTGGGGGTCGGCCGGCGCCCCTCAGGAGGGAGCACTATCAGACAGGCATGAACGGGGGGCATCGGAATCGTGCCTTGCGCGCCGGGTCGCTGTGAACATCGTGGACCCGGCCGTCGCAGGAAGCGGGGGGATTCCGGGCCGACAAGCTGCCCGTAAGGGCGGACTTCAGGGCCCGAGGACTCGACGGCGAACTGCTGCGACCGATACACATATACCATCGCGTCGCGCCATTCGCATATCCACGAGCGAATTTGTGAGCGATTCCGAACGTTTCCGCATGCCTTTGCGACGACTTTATGAGCCGTGCACAGAAGGGGGAATGTAGAATGCGCAGAGTAGGCTACTTACACACCCGGTGCCAAATTCTGGAAAGAGGGATCGGCGGTACGGGATCCCCGAAATGAGCGGGGCTCCTCGCCGTGGCCACGACGCACCCGGAATTCTCTCGGGGATGTACCGGCACCGAGGTGCGGGACTGCTGCACCTCCAGGCCGAGCAGGACGGCGAGCGCCTCGTCGCCTCCATGCCCCTCCCGGACCCCTTCGACCTCGACCGCCTGGTCGGGAACCTCGCGGAGGCCAGCGGCCGGCACATCGTGCTGCGCCCGATCCCGGCGGCCCATCTGACCGGGCTCGACGGCACCTGCGGCCTCCTGGTGAAGCACGACACCCGCCCGGTCGACCTGATCCTCCACCGCGAGGGCCGGTCGGCCTCCCACGAGGTGGAGTTGAAGGTCCATCAGCTGGTGCACCTGTGGGCCGGGGACGGCACCGGGCTGGTCGGCCCGCCCGACGTCCTGCGGGGGCGCGGGATGGCGCCGGTCGGCGGGATCCCGGCGACGGCCAGGTCCCTGAAGCGGGACGCCTTCATCGAGCTGCGCGCCGACCATGCCGCGCGGTTGATCAGTCGCCGGCGCGAGCGCGGACCGGCGTCGGGGGCGGACCACCGCGCGTCCTCAGGAACGGACCGCCGCTCCGCCGCCGGGACGGACCGCCGCGCGTCCTCCGGGACCGGGACGGACCGCCGCGCCCCGTCCGGGGCCGCGGCGGAGCCCCCCGGCCGGGAGTCCCGGCAGCCGGCGGCCGAACGCCTCACTCCGGGCGTCCGTTCCCGTCCTCTCCCAAGATCTCCGCCATCGTCCCACTGATGAAGTCCCGGAGCTGGTCCCAGGATTCCTTCGGCAGGTCCTGGCCCGCGCCGCGCGCGGCCATCACGGTGAACCTGTCGCGCACGGCCCGGGTGGACAGGATCAGCGCGTCCACCTCCGGATCGTCCTGCCGGAAGTAGACCGGCGGCACGTCGAGGGCGAGCGCCAGGGCGTCGAGCGCCGCGTCCGGCGGCTCGGCGACCTCTCCGGCCCGCAGCGAGCGGACCAGGGCCTCGGTGAGCGCGTCGGAGCCGCTCCGGCGGTTCCCCTCGGCCGCGAGGTGCGCGTCCGAGGGCGCCACCCCGCCGTACACCTCGGTGCGCAGCGACTCCAGCTTCCGTGCCACCCGGGCGCCCTCGGCCGAGGGTTCCGCCGCCGGCTCCTCGGCCTGGCCGAAGGAGCGCCGCTGCGCCGCGAGCAGCTCGGCCCGGGTCACCCCGTAGGCGGCGGCCAGGGCTGTCACCGCCTGCTCGGAGAGCGGTCGCCTGCCCTGTTCGGCGGCCCGCACCGGCATGGGGGAGGCGGTGTTGGTGTGGCGCGCGGTGTCCGCCTGGGTCATCCCGGCGTCGCACCGCAGGTCGGCGAGATTCGGTGATTCGCTGCGCGGAAAGAGCTCGTCCAGGTCGGTGTCCAGGAATGCGGCAATCGTCGGCAAACGCTCCGGCGGGGGAGCTGCCAGGCCGTTCTCCCAGCGATAGACGGCGTTCACTTTCACATGAAGCCCGGCCGCCAGCGTGGCCTGCGACATTCCTTTGACGACGCGGAGGTTGCGCAGCTTATTGCCGTCGAACAAGCGGTCGGGCACGGGCATACTCCACTGGATGGGGTCTGAAAGAATGATAGTGCCCAGGCAGCGGAAGATCCCGACATCCGGGGCATCGGCATGAGCTCGTGACCGCGGCCGGAGTTCTGTGCGGCCGTCGAAGGCTCCGCTCCCGCCATGGCCGGATGTCCGTTTTATTGCGCTTCATTGATATTTCAATGCATTTGCCGCACACCTTTGCGCGCTGCAGGGTGGGTGCCGGATCACCCGAAGGTGATCTGCAAGCTTGACCGGATCGCTCGAAGTAGATAAATTCTACTTCGAGTGATCGAGGGGGCAGGGGTTCGAGGGAGCTTCTTTCCCGTGCTCCGGCATGTCGTGTCCGCGTCGCAATTGGCCCCGCGCCCCGTCGTGCGGACCCGCACCATCCGTCCGGCCGCCCCTGCGGCGAAGTCGGCCGGCGTTGTCGAAATCCTGCGCAGCTGCATCCCGCGGAACCCCGGCGGCCTGCACCCACGCGAATCCGGTGGGGCCGGCGGAATTCTCCGTGCGCATTTCCGTACGCATGCCCGCACCACATTTTCCGATTCCCCGGTCAGGGTCTGTCGGGGTATTCCTTTCCACATCGTCACAGGAGGCGATCCGTCATGCCCACGATCTCCGTCGGAAACTCGCGCGTCCACTACACCGTGACCGGCGAGGGGCCGGCCCTGGTCCTGGTGCACGGCGTGGGCAAGGGGGGCCAGGTCACCTTCGGGCACCTCGTCGAGGACTTCGCCCGCCGCAACACCGTCATCCTGCCGGAGCTCTCCGGCAGCGAGACCGCCGAGGACGACGGCACGCCGCTGACCGTCGAGCAGCTCGCCGACGAGGTCGCCGCCGTGATCGAGCACGCCGGCCTCGGCCCGGTGGACCTGGTGGGCTTCTCGCTCGGCGGGGCCGTCGTCGCCGCCACCGCCGCGCTCCACCCCGGGCTGGTGCGCCGACTGGTGCCGATCGGCGGCCTGGTGAAGTCGGACCTCTACATCGAGAACCTGATCGGCCTGACGCTCAGTCAGAAGCACGACGCCAAGGCATTCGGCCGGGTCCTGAGCACCACGGCCTTCAGCCCGCGCTACATCCGCACCCGGCCGAGCCTGAGCGACGTCGAGAACCTCGGCTCGGAGCTGAGCCCCTCCAACGGCCGCATCCGCCAGCTGGAGCTGCTGGTCCAGGTCGACATCCGCGACATCGTCGGCAAGGTCGAGGCCGAGACCCTCGTGCTGGCCCCGTACCCGGACGCCGCCGTGCCCGCCGAGCACTCCCGCGAGCTGGCCGCCGCGATCCCGAACTCCAGCTACACCGAGATCGACAGCGGCCACATGGTGATCTTCGAGAAGCCGGCCGAACTCGTCCAGCTGATCCAGGACTTCATCCACCGGGCCTGATCCTCCACCCGGCACCGCCCGGCCCCGGTCCCGGCCGGGGCCGGCCACCCGCCGCGCGCCAGAGCACCCGCCCGACCCCGCGCCCGACCACCCGCGGAGCAGTCCGCAGCGACTCCAGGAGGAACCATGGCCAAGATCCTGCTCGCCGTCAGCAGTCACGACACCTTGGGGGACACCGGCAACCGGACGGGCTACAGCGTCTCGGAGGCGGCCCACCCCTACAACGTCTTCGTCGGCGCCGGCCACGAGGTCGACTTCGTCTCCGTGCGCGGCGGCGAGCCGCCGGCCGTCGTCTTCCCGGGCGAGGAGGACGACCCCGAGATCGTCGGCTTCCTGGCCGACGAGGCCGTCAAGGCCAAGCTCGTGGCGACCCGCCGGGCGGCCGAGGTCGACCCCGCCGAGTACGCGGCGATCTTCTACGTCGGCGGCCACGGCGCCATGTGGGACTTCCCGGACTCCCCGGACCTGGCTCGCATCGCCATGGACATCCACGGCCGGGGCGGCGTCGTCTCCGCCGTTTGCCACGGCCCGGCCGCGCTGGTCAACCTGCGGCTGCCGGACGGCACCCTGCTGGTGAGCGGCAAGCGGGTCGCCTCGTTCAGCAACGAGGAGGAGGACTCGCTGGGCCTGGTCGAGGTCATGCCGTTCCTGCTGGAGGACCGGCTGAAGGAGTCGGGCGCGCTGCACACCAAGGCGCCCGTGTACCAGGCCCACACCCAGAGCGACGGCCGGGTCGTCACGGGGCAGAACCCCGCCTCCGCCGCCCCCGTGGCGCGCCTCGTCGTCGCCGAACTCGCCAAGGCCGCCGAAGCCCGCTGACCCGGGCCCGCCCCGCAAGCACCCGCCGCCCCGCAAGCACCCGCCGCGCCGCCCCGCAAGGCACCCGCAACGCACCACCCAAGGGCCCGCCCCGCAACGCGGCCCCGCTCCACCACCGCCGTCCCCCGGACGGCGGCCCCCCCGAAACCGTCGCAGACCGGCCCCGGCCAGGACCGCCGAGGCCAGAGGAGGCAGACATGTACGGACTGATCCAGGTCGCGGGCATCATCGACCAGGCCGAGGCCGACCTGATCATCGAGGAGGGCGCCGACTGGCTCGGCTTCGCCCTGCGCCTGCCGGCCAAGAACGAGGACCTCTCGGAGGCCGACGCCGCCGCCATCGTCAAGGCGATCCAGCCCGGCAACAAGGGCGTCATCATCACCTACCTGACCGAGGCCGACGAGATCGCCGCGTTCTGCGCCGAGATCGGCGTGAGCGCGATCCAGCTGCACGGCGACGTGACCCCGGCCGAGCTGCGCCGCCTGCGCACCCTCGCCCCGGACCTCTACGTGCTCAAGAGCCTCGTGGTGAAGTCGGACAACATCGACGAGCTGCGCGCCATCGTCGAGACCTCCGCCGAGTGGGTGGACATGTTCATCACCGACAGCTTCAACCCGGCCACCGGCGCCAAGGGCGCGACCGGTCTGACCCACGACTGGTCGGTCAGCGCCGAGCTGGTCCGGATCTCCCCGAAGCCGCTGATGATGGCGGGCGGGCTCACGCCGGAGAACGTCGCGGCCGCCATCGAGGCCGTCCGCCCCGCCGCCGTGGACGCCCACACCGGCCTGGAGGACAAGGCCACCCGGCG
This sequence comes from Streptomyces sp. NRRL S-495, assembly GCF_000966955.1. NCBI lineage: Bacteria > Bacillati > Actinomycetota > Actinomycetes > Kitasatosporales > Streptomycetaceae > Streptomyces > Streptomyces sp. NRRL S-495. The sequence continues at coordinate 6,624 of NZ_JZWY01000378.1, read as the reverse complement.
CAAGGACCGGCAGAAGGTGCGCACCTTCGTCCAGGAGGCCCGCGCGGCCTTCGCCCGGGTCGCCGCGGAGGACGGCCGGAGCGCCTCCTGATGACCACCGGGACCGAGCCGCTGCGGGGCGTGACCCGGGTGACCCACCTGGTGCCCCAGACCAACCGTCTGCGGGCCCTGCACGCGGTCGTCCGCGACCGCGAGGCCCGCCGGGAGGACTTCGTCCTCTCCGCCAACCGGATCATCCGCGGCCTCCTGGACGCCGCGCTGGACCTGCTGCCGTACGAGCCGCGCGACGTCCGTACCCCGGTCGGGCAGGTCTACCACGGCCTGTCGCCGGCCACCCAGGTCTACGGGGTGTCCGTCGCCCGGGCCGGGGACAGCATGGAGTCCGAACTGCGGGTGATGGCACCGGAGACCAGGCTGGGCAAGATCCTGATCCAGCGGGACAAGGTCACCAAGCTCCCGCGCCTGTACTACGCGGCGCTGCCCGCCGGGATCGGCCGGGGCCATGTGCTGCTCCTCGACCCGATGCTCGCCACCGGCGGCACCGCGCTGGCCGCGATCGGGGTGCTGCTCGACCACGGCGTGCCGGAGGAGCACATCCTCTTCGTGAACCTGCTCTCCGCCCCGGAGGGGATCAGGGCCGTGCACGACCGCCACCCCGGGGTGCGGATCGTGACCTCCTCGATCGAGGAGCGGCTCAACGAGAACGCGTTCATGGTGCCCGGCATCGGCGACTTCGGCGACCGCTACTTCGGGACCGACGTCCCCGTCTGAGGCCCTCCCCACCCGCCGGGGCGGGCGGGGTCCGGGCTCCGTAACCCCGCGGCCCCACCGCTCCGGCCCCCACCGCCGTTGCCACCAGCGCCTGTTGCCGCCACCGCCTGTTGGCGCCACCGCCACCGCCACCGACCCTGAGGAGCACCACCGTGTCCACCGCCGACACCTCCGCGCCGACGAGGATCTCGATCGTCTACTACTCGGGCACCGGCAACGTCCACAAGCTCGCCCTGGCCGCCGAGGAGGCCGCCACCAAGGCCGGCGCCGTGGCCCGGCTGCGCCGGGTCCCGGAGTACGTCGAGGCTTCCCTGGCCCCGGAGTTCACCGAGTGGACCGAGGCCTGGCAGGAGAACGCCGCGGCGATCGCGGCCGTCCCCACCGCCTCCGTCGACGACCTCGCCTGGGCCGATGTGATCCTGCTCGGCGGCCCCGGCCGGTTCGGGATGATCGCCGCCCCGCTCAAGCACTTCATCGAGCTGGCCTGGCCGCTCAACGCCCGCGGCGGCCTCCAGGGCAAGGTGATGGCCTCGTTCACCTCCACCGGCGCCCCGCACGGCGGCCAGGAGGCGACGATCCTCTCGCTCAACGCCGTCTTCTACCACTGGGGCGGGATCATCGTGCCGCCCGGCGTCACCGACGAGATCATGACGGCCCCCAGCAACGGCAACCCCTACGGCGTCAGTTCGGTCTCCGGCCGGCAGGCGGTCCCGGGCCGGCTGGCGGAGAACGTCACCGAGGACAACCTTGCCGCCCTCGCCTACCAGACCCGCCGCATGCTCGACGTCGCCGACGCGCTGCGCAGGGGACGGACCGCCGCCGACCGCTGATCCGCCCGCCCGCACGTCGGGACGCCAGGACACCGGGACGCCGGAGCGCCAGGACAACAGGAAAGCCGGACACCAGGACACCCGCACACCCAGGGGGACCAGATGACTGCCCAAGCGTCGGGCCGAGGCCCGGCCGACCACCCGTTACTGCCCGAACTGCTCCTGCGCACCGCCGCCGAGCGCCCCGACGACCCGGCGGTGATCGGCGGCGACGAGCGGCTCACCTTCGCCGAACTGGTCCGCCGGAGCCGGGGACTGGCCGGGCACCTGCGGGTCCTCGGAGTGACCGCGGACCAGTGCGTGGGGCTGTTCGTCGAGCCCTCCACCGAGGTGCTGACCGGTGCCTGGGGCATCCTCCTCGCGGGCGGCGCCTATCTGCCGCTGGCCCCGGAGTACCCCGAGGAACGCCTGCGCTTCATGATCGAGCACTCCGGCGTCAAGGTGATCGTCGCCCAGGACCGGCTGGTCGAGCGGCTGACGGCGCTGGCGCCCGCCGGCACCGTGGTCGTCCGCGCCGAGGACGAGCACCCGCCGGCGCCGGTCGACCTGCCCGACCCCGCCCCCGAGACGCTGGCCTACGTCATCTACACCTCGGGCAGCACCGGCCGGCCCAAGGGCGTGATGATCGAGCACCGCAGCATCGCCCACCAGATGGCCTGGCTGCGCGCGGCCCACGGCCTCGACCGGACCCGGGTCGTGCTGCAGAAGACGCCGATCAGCTTCGACGCCGCCCAGTGGGAGATCCTCGCCCCGGCGGTCGGCGCCACCGTCGTGGTGGGCGGGCCCGGCATCCACCGGGACACCGAGCGGCTGGTCGCGGCGGTCAAGGAGTACGGCGTCACCACCGTCCAGTGCGTCCCGACGCTGCTCCAGGCCCTGCTGGAGACCGAGGAGTTGGAGTCCTGCCACGCACTGGAGCAGGTCTTCACCGGTGGCGAGGCGCTCTCCAGAACCCTGGCCCGGACCTTCCTGGAGGCCCTGCCCGGATGCGAGTTGGTCAACCTCTACGGTCCGACCGAGTGCACCATCAACTCCTCCTCCTTCGTGGTGACCAAGTCCTCGGTCGGCGACGGCCCCAACTCGGTCTCCATCGGCGCCCCCGTCGACGGCACCGAGTACCGGATCCTCGGCCGCGACGGCGCCGAGCTGGGCGTGGGCGAGATCGGCGAACTCTCCATCGGCGGCGTCCAGGTGGCGCGCGGCTACCTGCACCGGCCGGACCTGACCGAGCAGCGCTTCACCCAGGACCCGGACGGCGGCGGGCGGTTCTTCCGCACCGGCGACCTCGCCTACTGGAACGCCGACGGCACCGTCCAGTTCACCGGCCGCGCCGACAACCAGGTGAAGCTGCGCGGCTTCCGGGTGGAGCTGGACGAGATCCGCCTCGCCATCGAGACCCACGACTGGGTCCGGCACGCGGCCGTGCTGGTCAAGGACGACCCGAGGACGGGCTTCCAGAACCTCGTCGCCTGCGTCGAACTCGACCCGAGGGAGGCCGCCCTGATGGACCAGGGCAGCCACGGCGCGCACCACCAGTCCAAGGAGAGCAAGCTCCAGGTCAAGGCGCAGCTGTCCAACCCGGGTGTGCGGACCTCGGCCGAGCTGGCCGGCCTGCCCTCCGTCGACCTGCCCGGCCGCACGGCCACCGAGGCCCAGCGCGCCCTCGCCTTCGCCCGCAAGACCTACCGCTTCTACGAGGGCGAGGCGCCGGTCTCGGAGCGCGACCTGCTGGCGCTGCTGGCCCGCCGCCCGGCCGCCGCCGGTCGTTCGCGGCCGCTCGCGGAGCTGGACGCCGGGGCGCTCGGCGCGATCCTGCGCCACCTCGGGCAGCACCTGAGCCCGGAGCGGCTGCTCCCCAAGTACGCCTACGCCTCGCCCGGTTCGCTCTACGCGACCCAGGTGTACCTGGAGATCACCGGCTTCCCCGGCATCCGGCCGGGCATCCACTACCACCACCCGATCGACCACCGCCTCGTCCTGGTCTCCGCGGCACCGGCGTCGCCCGCCCCGCCCGAAGCACCCGCGCCGCGTCTGCTGCCCGGACCGCGCAAGGCCCCCGACGACACGGCCGCCGCCGCGACCCCGCGGATCCGGATGCACTTCCTCGGCCGCCGCGGCGCCATCGAGCCCGTCTACAAGACCAACATCACCGAGGTCCTGGAGATCGAGACCGGCCACATCGTCGGCCTCCTGGAGGAGGTCCTCCCGGCCTACGGCCTCGACATCGGACCCGCCCCCTTCACCCCGGAGGTCAAGTCCCGGCTGGGCGTCGCCGACCAGGACCACTACCTCGGCAGCTTCGACTGGACGCCCTGGCGCGGACCGCGCGAGGACCGGGACCTCGACCTGTTCGTCCAGGTCCACCCCGGCAAGGGCGTGGACCTCCCGGCCGGGCAGTACCTGCACGAGGACGGCCGGCTGCGCCTGGTCTCGTCCGACCTGGTGCTGCGCAAGCAGGTCATCGCGATCAACCAGGCCGTCTACGGCCGGGCGTCCTTCGGGGTCACCGTGATCAGCCGCAGCCCGCAGCGGTGGCGGCGCTACATCGACCTGGGCCGGGTGGCGCAGCGGCTGTCGCTGAACGACCTCGACCTCGGCTTCATGTCCTCCGGCTACAGCTCCCGCGGCGGCGACGACCTGCCCTCGGCCCGCCGGTTCGACGGGATCCTGCGCGAGCTGGGGCGGCCGGGCGGCGCCTCGTACTTCTTCCTCGGCGGCCGGGTCAGCCGCGAGCAGCGGCGGCACGAGGGCATGCGGGAGGACGCGGTCCACATGCGCGGCCCGGCCGAGCTGATCCGCGACGACCTGGTCAACTACCTGCCGGACTACATGATCCCGAACAAGGTCGTGGTGCTCGACGCGCTGCCGACCACCGCCAACGGCAAGATCGACCTCAAGGCGCTGGCGGTCTCCGACCGGGTCGTCGCGGGGGCCGCCGACCGGCCCTTCGTCGCTCCCAGGGACGAGACCGAGCGCCGGGTGGCCGTGCTGTGGCAGGCGGTGATGAAGCAGGAGAGCGTCTCCGCGCAGGACGACTTCTTCGCCTGCGGCGGCAACTCGCTGCTGGCCGTCACCCTGGTCAACCGGATCAACCGGGCCTTCGGGGCGGCGCTGCCGCTGGAGGTGGTCTTCACCTCGCCGACGGTGGAGGGCCTGGCCCGCCGGCTCTCCGGCGACCCGGCGGAGCACACCTCGCGCCTGGTGCCGCTGACCGGGTCCGCCTCGCCCGCGCCGACCGGCTCCGGCGCACCGGCGCCGACCGCACGCCCACGCCCGGTCTTCTGCTGGCCCGGCCTGGGCGGCTACCCGATGAACCTGCGGCTGCTGGCCGAACGCCTGGGCACCGAACGGCCGTTCCTCGGGGTGCAGGCCCACGGCGTCAACCCGGGCGAGGTCCCGTACCCGACGATCAGGGAGATGGCGGCCGAGGACGTCCGGGCGGTGCTGGAGGTCCAGCCCGAGGGCCCGTACACCCTGTGGGGCTACTCCTTCGGGGCCCGGGTCGCCTTCGAGACGGCGTACCAGCTGGAGCAGGCCGGCCGCACGGTCGACCACGTCTTCCTGATCGCCCCCGGCTCGCCCAAGGTCCGCACCACCGGCACCCGCCCCGAGGAGCGGACCGCCAGTTACACCAGCCGGGCCTTCGTGGCGATCCTGCTCTCGGTCTTCACGGGCACCATCGACAGCCCGCTGCTGGAGCGGTGCCTCGCGGTGGCCCGGGACGACGAGAGCTTCGCCCGCTTCGTCGGCGAGGGCATCCCCGGCCTGGACCCGGACCTGGTGCGCCGGATCGTCCGGATCGTGGGCACGACCTTCGAGTTCAACTACACCTTCCGCGAACTGCGGGAGCGCCGGGTCTCGGCACCCATCACCGTCTTCAAGGCGCGGGGGGACGAGTACTCGTTCCTCGACGGCAGCAGCGGATACTCCGCCGAGCCGCCGACCGTCGTCGAGCTGACGGCCGACCACTACTCCCTGCTCCGGGCGCCGGACGTCGACGAGCTGGTGACGGCCGTCCACCGCCGCCTGCACCTCCGGAAGGACACCGTGATGCCGCACGTCAACATCAAGCACTTCCCGATGGAACTCAGCGACACCCAGCAGGCCGAGCTGTTGGCGGCGGTGACCAAGGCGGTCACCGACGCCTTCGGCTGCGAGGAGGGCGTGGTGTCGATCGCGGTCGAGTCGATCGCCGAGGAGAACTGGACCGAGCAGGTCTACATCCCGGAGATCGTCAACCGCCGGGACATCCTCGGCAAGGTGCCCGACTACCGCCCCGACGCGCTCTGATGGGGGCGGCCGTGACTCCCGCGCCCGTGACTCCCGCGTCCGTGACTCCCGTGCCCGTGCTCCCGACGACCTCCCTCGCCCATCGGGCCGTGCCGCTCACCCTCAGCGAGGAGGTGGCCGAGGCGCTCCACGAGGGCCGCCCGGTGGTGGCACTGGAGTCCAACGTCATCACCCACGGGCTGCCCTACCCGGACAACGCCGCGACCGCCCGCAAGGTGGAGCAGGCCGTCCGGGCGGGCGGCTCGGTCCCCGCCACCATCGCGGTCGAGGGCGGCCGGATCGTGGTCGGCATGACGGACGCCGACATCGAGCGGTTCGCCTCCACGCCGGGCATCCCCAAGGTCAGCAGCCGGGACCTGCCGGTCGTGCTGGCCCAGGGCCGGATGGGCGCGCTGACGGTCGCCTCCTGCCTGGTGGCGGCGGAGCTGGCCGGCATCCCGTTCTTCTCCTCGGCCGGCATCGGCGGGGTGCACCGGGGCGCGGCCACCACCATGGACGTGTCCTCGGACCTGATCCAGTTCACCCGGTCCAAGGTCGCGGTGGTGTGCGCCGGGGCGAAGAAGATCCTGGACCTCGGTCTGACGCTGGAGTACCTGGAGACCCAGTGCGTCCCGGTGGTCTCCTACCGCTCGGACGACTTCCCGGCCTTCTACTGCGCGTCCAGCGGCTTCCGCAGCCCGCTGCGGCTGGACGACGACGAGCTGGTGGCCCGGTCGATCGAGAACCACTGGGC
>NZ_JZWY01000377.1:0-238 GCF_000966955.1 Streptomyces sp. NRRL S-495 | reverse complement strand
ATCGAGAACCACTGGGCGCTGGGCAACCGGGGCGGCTTCCTGGTCACCACGCCGGTCCGGCCGGAGGAGGCCATCGACGGCGAGGAGGTGGACGCCGCGATCGTCGAGGCGACGGCCGCCGCCGACCGGGACGGCATCCGGGGCCAGGCGGTCACCAAGTACCTGATGCGGGCGGTGGACGCGGCCACCGAGGGCCGCTCCTCCCGGGCCAACATGGCGGTGCTGATCAGCACCGCCG
>NZ_JZWY01000376.1:0-15643 GCF_000966955.1 Streptomyces sp. NRRL S-495 | reverse complement strand
GTGCTGATCAGCACCGCCGAGGTCGGCGGCCGCCTGGCCGCCGCCTACGCCCGGCTCCGGGCGGAGGTCTGAGCCCGCGTCACCCCGGTCACCCCACCATTCCCCCCACCCAACCCCACACATGGACGGACACGACACCATGACGCTTCAGCAGCAGTCCACCTCCGAGGCCGAGTCCTACCGCCCGCTGGTCCCCGAGGCCCAGGTGAAGGAGATCACCGAGCTGCGCCGGGCCCTGGGCGAGCTGGGCGGCGAGGAGGGCGAGCAGACCGTCCCGTTCCTCGGCCTGACCCTGCGGGTCCCCGCCTCCGTGATGACCCCCTGCCCGGTCTCCCCGATGCTGGGCGGCGCGGTGTTCGCCGAGGTCAAGCCCGGTGACCGGGTCCTCGACATGGGCACCGGCAGCGGTTCGCTGGCCCTGATCGCCGCGAAGAAGGGCGCCGACGTCCTGGCGGTGGACCTCAACCCGGACGCCGTCGCCGCCGTGCGGGTCAACGCCGAGCTGAACCAGGTCGCCGACCGGGTGGAGGCGCGCGAGAGCGACGTCTTCGCCGCGGTCGAGGGCCGGTTCGACCTGATCGTCTTCAACCCGCCGTTCCAGTGGTTCGCCGCCGCCGACTACGCGGACGTCGCGGGCACCGACGCCGGCTACCGGGCGCTGACCCGCTTCTTCCGCGAGGCCCGGGACCACCTGACGGAGGACGGGCGGATGGTCCTCTTCTTCAGCACCATGGGCGACGTCGCGTACTTCGAGAAGCTGGTGGCGGACGGCGGCTTCACCCACAAGAAGGTGTTCACCACCACCCAGCCCGTCCTGGACGTGGCGGTCGACTTCACCGTGCACCGCCTCTCCTGACCCGCTTCTCTCCTGACCCGCCGGGGTCTCCCTCCCCTCGGGGAGGCCCCGGTCCCACCCCTCCGCCCTCCGCCGATCCGCCGATCCGCCGTCAGTCCTCGGTGATCCCCAGCAGCTCCAGGAAGGCCGCCGCCGCCGGGTGCGGGCTCTCCCGGCCCCAGATCACGTACTCGGCCCGGGACGGCGCGTCCGTCACCTCGATCGTGACCATCCCGGTCAGGCCCGCGACGTACCGGGGCGGCAGCAGCGCCACCCCCAGGCCCGCGGCGACCAGCCGGGCCAGGTAGTCCGCGTTGGTCACCTCGAACGCGACCTCGCGGGTGAGCCCGGCCGCGGCGAACGCCAGATCGGACTGGGCCCGCCCGGCGGTCTTCGCCGGGAGGTCGACGAACACCTCCGAGGCCAGCCGCCGCAGGTCCACCGAGCTCTCGCCGGCCAGCGGGTGGTCCGGGGAGACCACGGCGACCAGCCGTTCCCTGGCCAGCTCCCTGGCCATCACCCCCCGGGGGTGTGCGGTGACCGGGATGCCGAGGAAGGCCACCTCGATCTCGCCCTGCCGGACCTGTTCCACCAGTTCGTCGCTGGCCCCGACGCTCAGGCTGATCCGGGCCTTCGGGTGCCGCTGGTGGAACTCGCCGAGCACGGCCGGGATGTCCACCGCCGCGACGGTGGGGATCAGCCCCACCTTGAGGAGTCCGCGGACCTCCCCGACGGCGGCCGCGACCTCGGTGGCCGCGCGTTCCGCCGCGTCCAGGCACTGCCGGGCGGCGGGCAGGAAGGCCGCCCCGGCCGGGGTCAGCCGCACCCGGCGGCTGGTGCGTTCGAACAGCCGCGCGCCCAACTCCTTCTCCAGCCGCCCGATCTGGTGGCTGAGCGCGGACTGCACCACCAGACAGCGCTGGGCGGCGCGGGTGAAGCTGTTCGTCTCGGCGACCGCGATCACGTAGCGCATCTGCTGGAGCTCCATGCGTCCATCGTGATCCGCGATGCAACGGGTGACAAGCATGTGTTGGACTCATCGATGCGCGCGGCCCGACACTGAAGGCGACCGCACACGGCCGGAGCCGCCCCGGGGCGACTCCACCGGGCGGGCCCCCGACCGGGGTCCGTCCGTCCTGCCCGGACGCCGTGCCGCCGTCGACCTCTCCCCGTTCACCCGTACCTGGGCGCACCCCGCCGAGGCGTGCCCGCGCGCGCCCGTGCCGCCCGTCAGACCGAAAGGACGAGCGACCGTCATGAGCGCCGCGCCGGCCAGTCCCGAGACGATCACCGCCGACATCTGGGTCGACCCCCGCTGCCCCTGGGCCTGGATCACCTCCCGCTGGATGCTGGAGGTGGAGCAGGTCAGGCCGGTGGAGACCCGGTTCCACATCATGAGCCTGTCCGTGCTCAACGAGGGCCGCGAGGTCCCGGAGAAGTACCGCCAGGGCATGATCGACGGCTGGGCCTGCGTGCGGGTGTGCATCGCCGCCCAGGAGCAGCACGGCGCCGAGGTGCTGCGCCCGCTCTACAACGCCATGGGCCGGCTGATCCACCACGAGAAGGCCGGGCTCGGCCACGACATGATCACCGCCGCCCTCAAGGAGGCCGGGCTGCCGGTCGAGCTGGTCTCGGCCGCGGACGACGACTCCTGGGACGAGAAGCTGCGGATCCAGCACCACGAGGGCATGGACCCGGTCGGCTCCGAGGTCGGCACCCCGGTGATCCACGTGCCCGGCCCGGACGGCGAGCCGCTGGCCTTCTTCGGCCCGGTGCTCACCCCCGCCCCGCGCGGGGAGGCGGCCGGGAAGCTCTGGGACGGCGTCCTGGCGGTGACGAGCACCGACGGCTTCTTCGAGCTGAAGCGCGGTCGCGACCGCGACCCGATCTTCGACTGAGCCGTCCCCGCCGGGCCGACCCCGCGAGTGCTCGCCCCGGGTGAGCTGCCCCCGCGCGAGCCGTCCCCGCCGGGCCGACCGGACGTAATCCCACGGTGCTTCCCACCGGATGTGAGGCGAGATCGACATGACGAGCAGACGGAATCTGTCCACGGTGGCCCTGACCGGCCTGGCACCGACGGTGTGGGGCAGCACCTATCTGATCACCACCGAGCTGCTGCCCCCGGACCGGCCGCTGCTGGCGACCACCATGCGGGCGCTGCCGGGCGGCCTGTTCCTGCTGGCCCTGGGCCGGAAGCTGCCGGTCGGCGCCTGGTGGCTGCGCGCGCTGGTGCTGGGGGTGCTGAACATCGGTGCCTTCAACTTCCTGCTGTTCGTCGCGGCCTACCGGCTCCCGGGCGGCATCGCCGCCGTGATCATGTCGGCCCAGCCGATGTTCGTGGTGATCCTGGCGGCGCTGTTCCTCGGCGAACGGGTCAGAGGGGTGCACGCGCTGGCCTGCGTCCTGGGCGCCGGGGGTGTGGCGCTGCTCGTCTTCAAGGGCAAGGTGTCGCTGGACGCCGTCGGGGTCCTCGCCGCGGTCGGCGGCGCCCTGTGCATGGCCTCGGGCATCACCCTCACCAAGCGGTGGGGCCGCCCCGAGGGCGTCAGCCTGCTGACCTTCACCGGGTGGCAGCTGACGGCGGGCGGTCTGGTCCTGCTGCCGTTCTGGTTGTCGCTGGAGGACATGCCGGACGGTCTGACGGGCGACAACGTCCTCGGCTTCGCCTACCTCATCTCCCTGGGTGCGGTGCTGAGTTACATCGTCTGGTTCCGGGGGATCGGGCTGCTGCCGGCCACCGCGGTGTCCTTCCTGGCGCTGGGCAGCCCGGTCGTGGCGACGCTGCTGGGCTACCTCTTCAAGGACCAGACGCTGTCGCTGCTCCAACTCCTCGGGATCGCCGTGATCTTCCTGGCGGTCGTGCTCGGCCAGTCCCGTCCACCGCGGAAGGAGCCCGCGGCGGCGCCTCCCGAACCCCTCACGTCCGGCACCGGCGCACGCGCCCTCGAAGAGGAACGCAGCGGGTAGCGGCGGGCGCACCTCACCACGCTCACCACCTCGTCGGACCCGGCGCCGCCCGGCGCCGGGTACCGCGCCCGACCCCTTCGCCCGACCCCTTCGCCCGACCACCTCCGCCCGACCCCTTCCGCCCGACCCCTTCCGCCCGACCCCTTCCGCCCGACCCCTTCCGCCCGACCCACTCCACTTCCGGAGATATGACATGACCACGCAAGAAGAAGAACTGCCCACAGCGGCGACGCTGCGGAAGAACGGTCCGGCGGCCGACGGATGGCTCGGTGTCGCCGCCATCACCGCGAGCCTCTTTGTCTTCCTCACCACCGAACTGATGCCGATCGGCCTGCTCACCCCGCTCAGCGAGAGCCTGGACGTCTCGGTCGGCACCGCCGGCCTGATGGTCACGGCCCAGGGCGTCGCGGCCGGCCTCGGCGTGCCGTTCATCGTGGCCTGGACCCGCCAGGTCAACCGGCGCAAGCTGCTGACCACCCTGCTCGGCGTCCTGGCCGTGGGCAACCTGATCACCTCGATCGCCCCCAACTACCCGCTGATCCTGGTCACCCGCATGTTCATGGGCTTCGCCAGCGGCGTCTTCTGGGCCATCGGCGTCAGCATGGCGATGCGCATCGTCCCGGAGAAGCAGGCCAACCGGGCCGCCGCCGTCGTGATGTCCGGCATCTCGATCGCCACCGTCGTCGGCATCCCGCTCGGCACCCTGCTGGAGAGCGTCAGCTCCTGGCGCACCACCTTCCTGATCTGGGCCGGCCTCAGCGCGCTGGTGCTGCTCGCCGTCGCCGTCACCATCCCCTCGCTGCCGTCGGCGAACGCGGTCTCCGTCCGCGAGGTCTTCGGACTGCCGGTCAAGAACGTGCCGCTGCGCGTGGTCCTGGTCATGGTGGTGTTCTTCGTCCTCGGCCACTTCGGCGCGTACACCTTCGTCCGCCCGTACCTGGAGAAGAGCGCCGAGGCGAGCGTCGGCTTCATCACCGTCGTCCTGATCGTCTTCGGCATCGGCGGCGCGATCGGCAACTTCATCGGCGGCCAGAGCGTCAACAAGAGCCTGCGCGGCAGCTTCGTGGTGGGCGGGCTGCTGCTGATCGGCGCCCTGGTGATGCTGCTGACCATCGGCACCAACGACTTCGGCGTGATCGTCGCCATGGTGCTGTGGGGCCTCGCCTTCGGTGTCGTCCAGCTCAGCCAGATCAACATGACGCTCGCGGCCGCGCCGGAGACCTTCGAGGCCGCGATGTCGCTCAACACCATGGCCTACAACACCTGCATCGCCCTGGGCGCCCTGATCGGCGGCCTGTTCGCCGACCACACGGGCGTCAAGAGCGTCGTCTGGTTCGGCATCGTCCTGGTCGGCCTCGCCGTGGCCCTGCGCGCCGCAACCGGCCGCCGCGCCGTCCCGGCGGCGGGCTGACCCCTCGAACCACCGGAGCCCGGTACGGACGCCGCGCCACCCCCGTCGCGACGTCCGTACCGCCCCCTCCGGTGCGGTGGGCGCGTGCCCCGGCGACGGCCGGCGGCACGCGCCCACACTTCTCTTCTGCGGGGCGCGGCCTTCTGGGCCGCGCCCCGCTTCTTCTGTTCCCGCCCCCACCCCTGACTCCCCGCCAGCCCCCCCTGACCCCCTGCCCGGGTGGTGCGCACACCCTGGGATGATGGCCCGATGGAGCACACCACTCGACAGAACGTCGGTTCGGGCTCGCCGCTGGAGCCGGAGATCGGCTTCTCGCGGGCCGTGCGCAAGGGCGCGTACGTCGCCGTCGCCGGGACGGCGCCGATCGGGGACGACGGGGCGACCGTCGGGCCGGGCGATGTGTACGCGCAGACGGTGCGCTGCCTGGACATCGCCGGGACGGCGCTGCGGGCGGCGGGCGCCGAGCTCACGGACGTGGTGCGGACCAGGATCATGCTCACCGACGTCACCCGCTGGCGCGAGGCGGCCCGCGCGCACGGCGAGCGTTTCGCCGAGGTGCGCCCGGCCTGCACCTTCGTGGAGGTGTCGCGGTTCATCGACCCGGCCTGGCTGGTCGAGGTCGAGGTCGACGCGGTCCTCGATGCGGTCCTCGATGGCGCGGTCCTCGACGGCGCGGTCCTCGACGGCGCGGAGTAGGAAGTCGGCCGGGCCGACTTCCAGTGCGGGCGCAGGAGAGAGCGGGGGCTGATGAAGCGGTGGTGGCACAGGGCGGCGGTGGCGGCCGCGGCCGTGACGGTGGTCGCCGGGGCGGTGGCCGGGTGCGGCGACCCGGAGCCGCCGGCCGAGCGGCTGATCGCCGTGCGCCTGGACGCCGGTCGGCTGGTCGTGCGGACGGGCATGTGCCACGACGAGCGGCTGCACGTGGTGCGGGTGAAGGTGTTCCCGGGCTCGGAGAAGCTGGAGGTCCACCCGCGCGAGGGCCGCTCCGTCACCGAGACCGTGGACCTCGGTGCCCTCCCGCCCGGCTGGACCACCTCCGGGAAGTCCCCGGGCCCGGTGGTCGCGGACCGGCGCTACACCGTGGAGGTCGTCCGCGACCGCGCCCTCACCGTGACCGTGCCCGGCGACGTGCTGCTGGGCCTGCCCGCCGGCAAGTGGGCGGCGGGCGGCTGGGACTGGGACTACAAGCTGCTGAACGCCAAGGACTTCGAGAAGCGCCGCAAGTCCTCCTGCCCGGACGGCTCCTGACCGTCCCCGTCGGCCGCCGGGAACGGTCAGGAGAGTGGGTCAGGGGGTCATGATCTGCCAGTAGACGCTGGCGTTGTTGCCGTCACCGCCGTTGCGCCCGAACCGGAAGTTCGGGTCGGACCCGAAGTTGTCGTACGAGTTGCTGCCCGCGTACGGGTTGTTCCAGTGCAGCTGCACACGCTTGCCGTTGAGCACGCTCACCTTGCAGTTGAACGCGTCGTAGATGACGTGGCCCTCGGTGCCGGTGAGGAAGCCGTTGCTCTCGGACTGCCAGTGCACGGCGCGCCCGTCGGGGATGACGGCCTCCGGGGCCAGACCGTCCGACCAGACCCCGTGGTCCAGCCAGGAGTTCTGCAGCCGGAGCTCACAGCTGCTCCAGTTGACGAGCGAGACCTGCGTGCTGCGCGCCGCGGTCTGGATCGAGGACTGGCCCTCGACGGTGGCCGCGCCGGCCGGGGCCGCGGTGGCGAGCATCGCGGCGAGGCCGGCGGCGGCCAGGGCCGCCCTGGCGAGGGTCCTTCGCTGTGCCATGGGATCTTCCCTTCGCTCTCGGGACCGCTTCCGTACGGTCCTTCTGGGGAAGAGCCTCCGCGACGCGCGTTGACAGGTCGTTGACAAACGATCGACCGCCCGGTCAGCTGCTCGCCGCCCCCGCCCGGTCAGGGCTTCAGCCGGTAGTGGTAGCTGTGCGAGACCTCGAACCCGATCCGCTCGTACAGCCGCCGCGCCGTCACGTTCTCGGCCGTCACCTGGAGGTAGAGCGTCTCCGCGCCCCGGGCCTGCGCCCAACGCGCGCCGACGTGCAGGATCGCCCCGGCGATGCCCTGCCGCCGGTGTGCGGGGTCGGTGGCCATGCAGAACACCCCGGCGCAGCCGGGCGCCGCCACCACGAGCCCGATGCCGACGAGCCGGCCGTCGCGCTCGACACCGAGATGGGCCGTCGGTCCGGTGATGCGGCGGAACAGCCGTTCGGCCTCCGCCCGGCCGCTCCCGGACGGTTCCAGTGCCGCGTAGGCGTCGAGCCAAGCCCGGGTGGGGTGTTCGGCGAGCGTGACGTCCAGCGGCGTTGCGGGCCGCGCGGCGTCGGCGACGGCGGCGGCCGGTGCGGTGCAGACCAGGACCCCTCCGTCCTTCCGGTAGCCGCGCGCGTCGAGGCCGGCGTCCAGAGCGGTGTGCTCCTCGGCGGGGGAGACCTGAACGGCGACCGGCAGCCCGTGCGCGGCGTAGTACCCCTCCACCCGTTCGATCCCGCTCAGCAGGGCGTCGCCCCGCCCCACCGGCAGCGCGGAGTTGGAGCGCCGGCGCGGGACCCCGGGGGTGTGCCGCAGCAGCCAGCCGTCCTCCTCCCGCACCTCCTCGGCGGGCCAGGCCCGGGCCGCGTGGCGTTCGATCAGCCGAGTGTCGATCAAGGTCTTCTCCCGTCCCCGTCCGGGCGCGCTGCCCGGTCCATGCGGCAGGATGCCCCGAAAGGATCTTTGAGGTCCACCACGTAATGCTTCACAGACCTGTAAGGGCGGCTTGATGTTGGATCCGGCGCGGCTCCTCCTGCTGCGCGAACTCGCGGACCGGGGCACGATGACGGCGGCCGCCGCCGCCCTCGGCCGCACCTCCTCGGCGGTCTCCCAACAGCTCGCCGTACTGGAGCGCGAAGCCGGGGTGCCGCTGCTGGAGCGCGACGGCCGCCGGGTCCGGCTGACGCCCGAGGGCGTGCGCCTGGTCGCGCACGCCCGCATCGTGCTGGGCGCGCTGGAGACCGCCGAACGCGACCTGCGGGCCGCCGCCGACACCCCGCGCGGCCCGGTCGGCCTGGCCTGCTTCTCGACCTTCGCCGCCGTGCACGTGGTGCCCGCCCTGGTCGCCGCCCGCGAGCGGTTCCCCGAGCTACGGGTCTCGCTGAACGAGCTCGAACCGCCCGAGGCCCTCGCCGCGCTCCGGGCCCGCCGCTGCGACGTCGCCGTCCGCTACACCTACGATCTCGTGCCCGAACCGGCTTTTCCCGCCGACGAGTTCACCGTCCACCCGCTCGCCGCCGACCCGGTCCTGCTCGCCCTGCCGGCCGGGCCCGGGGCGGACGGCGCCGCCGTCGACCTGAGCGACCTCGCCGACACCCCGTGGATCGTCGGCTCCCGCGAGGACGGCAGCGCCGCCCTGGTCCGCGCCGCCTGCGCGCTGGCGGGCTTCGCACCCCGGATCGCCCACGCGGTGGACGACTACCACCTCGCCCTGCGGATGGTGGCGAACGGACTGGGCGTGGCCCTGCTGCCCCGCCTCGCGGCCGCAGCCCACGCCCCCGCCGCCGCCGACATCGCCCTGCGCCCACTGCTGGGCCCCCGACTCACCCGCCGCATCCACGCCCTGACCCTCCCCGCACCCGCCGCCCGCCCGGCGGTGGACGCCGTCCTCGCCCTGCTGCGGTCGCCCGTGTCGTAGCGGCCGGGGGGTACCCCCACCGCGCGCGGTCCGGCTGCCCCGACGGCCGGTCCACCGGCTGCCACCGTGGTCCGGTGGATCTTGGTCGACCAGGCTGGAACACATCGGCATTTCCGAGCAAAGGGAACCAATCGTGTTCAGCGCCAAGCTCTCCCGCACCTCCGTCCGTACCGCCGCCGTCGGTGCCCTCGCCGCTGCCGCCTGCGCCACCCTCATGGCGGGCAGCGCCGGAGCGATCGTCAACGGCGGCGACTCCACCGAGCGTTACCCCTTCATGGCGACGATCCCGGAGTCCGCCCCCGACCTCGGCCTGGTCGACGGCAACTGCGGCGCCTCGCTGATCGACCCCCAGTGGGTGCTGACGGCCGCGCACTGCATCGCCGTCGAGGGCATCGAACTGGAGGGCATCGTCCGGGTGGGCAGCGAGCACCGGAAGACCGGCGGCACCGTCCGCAAGATCGACCGCACCTTCGTCCACCCCGGCTACGTCAACGGCGAGGGCACCGCCGCCAACAAGGACGACCTCGCCCTCGTCCGTCTGGACCGCCCGGTCACCCAGCGGCCGATCAGGATCGCCGAGCCCGGCCGCCCCGGCACCGCCACCCGCCTGCTCGGCTACGGCACCACCGTGGACGGCAAGTTCGCCTTCCCCGAGCGGCTCCAGGAGCTGAACACCCGCCTGGGCGCCGCGTCCGACTGCGCCCCCGGCTTCGCGGACCGGACCAGGCTGTGCACGCTCACCACCAAGCCCAAGGCGATGGCCTGCCACGGTGACTCCGGCGGCCCGCAGGTGCAGAAGGGCCGCAACGGGCGCTGGGAGCTGATCGGCGTCACCTCCGGCCCGGGCGCCCCCGGGGTGCCCTGCTCGGAGGGCCCCGGGCTCTACACCAGTGCGGCCGCCTACAAGGGCTGGATCCAGCAGACCCTGAAGGACAACCGCACCGCGGGCTGACCGGCCTGACGGCCCCGCCACGGGCCTCGCCGCACGGGCCGCCCGCCCCAGGTGCTGCTCACCCGGCGCCGACGACCTCCAGCAGCCGCGCCACCAGCGGGTTCGGGTCGTCCCGGCGCCAGGCGACGGCCACCCGGGTGCGGGCGGTGCCCGGCTCGACCGGCCGAAAGGCGACACCCCGGAGCCGGATCCGCCGAATGCTCGCCGGTGCGAGCGAGACCCCCAGCCCGGCCCCGACCAGCGCGCACACCGTCTGCCACTCCACCGCGTGCTGCACGATCCTCGGCGCGAACCCCACAGACCCGCACACCTCCGTGATCCGGTCGTACAGCCCCGGCCCCACCGCCCGGGGGAGCAGCACGAACGGCTCCTCCGCCAACGCGCCCACCTCCACCGTCCGTTGGGCGGCCAGCGGATGCTCCGAGGGCAGCACCGCGACGAACGGCTCGGTGAGGACGGTACGGAAGCCCAGCGCCCCCTCCTCCCCGGCCGGCGGCGGCTCCCGCAGCAGCCCGATGTCGACGGCGTCCTCGCGCAGGGCGGCGAGCTGCGGGGCGGTCGTCATCTCGCGGATGTCCAGCTCGACGGCCGGGAACCGCTCCCGGAAGGTCCGCAGCAACCCCGGCAGCACGGTCAGCGCCAGCGAGGCGGAGAACCCGATCCGCAACCGCCCCGCCCGTCCGCTCCCCACCGCCCGCGCGGCGGCCAGCCCGTCCGCGAGACCGACGAGCGCCCGCTGCGCCGAGGGCAGCAGCTCCCGCCCGGCCGGGCTGAGCACGACCTGCCCGGGCCCACGGACGAAGAGCGGGTGCCCGACCTTCGCCTCCAGCCGGGCGATCTGCTGGCTCAGCGGCGGCTGGGCGATACCGAGCGATACCGAGCCGCGCGGCGGCACGGCCGAAGTGGAGCTCCTCGGCGAGCACGGTGAACGCGTGCAACTGGGGGAGGGGGAGTTCGGGGCGGTCCATATCCCCAGAGATACCAGACGATGGATTCCCGGGTATTGGACGTATCACCGCAGGCCACCTAGCGTTCGGCGCATGGCAGAGCGACGCACGGTCCTGAGCGGTTCGACCTTCGAGGAACAGATCGGCTACGCCCGCGCGGTCGTCGTCGGCGAGCACGTCCATGTGTCCGGCACGACCGGCTTCGACTACACGACGATGACGATCGCCGACGGCGTGGTGGAGCAGGCCGAGCAGTGCCTGCGCAACATCGGCGCGGCCCTCGAAGAGGCGGGCTGCACCTTCGCGGACGTCGTCCGGGTGCGCTACCTGCTGCCCGAGCGCGAGGACTTCGAGCCGTGCTGGCCGGTGCTGCGCCGCACCTTCGGGGACGTCCGGCCGGCCGCGACGATGCTGGTCGCCGGTTTGGCGGACGAGCGGATGCGGATCGAGATCGAGGTCGACGCGTACCGGGCGCGCGCGGCAGGGGAGTAGCTGCCTTGCGCGGAGTGGGAAGTCGGTCCCGCCGACTTCCCACTCCGCGCGGGCACTCGTTACGGGCGTCGGCGCACCCGCAGCACGCTGGTGAGCAGGGGGAGGGTGAACTCGCCCTCGGCGGTGGCAGGGTGGCCCGCGAGGTGGGCACGGGCGCGGGCCAGCAGGTCCGCCCGCTCCTGCTCGGGCATGACCAGCACGCCGGCCTTGGTGCCGAGGGTGGCGACCAGGGACTCGGCGGTCCGGCGGTGGCCGTGCGGGAACTCCGCCTGCTCGGGGGCGTGGAACGGACTGTCCGCGCCGCCGGTCCTGGGCAGGTGCAGCTCCGCCGTCTCGATCCGCCAGGCGGCGGGCACGTCCCGCGGGCCGATCGCGGCCGGGCCGGTGACCCGGGCGAGCCCGGCGACCCAGTCGGTGCTGTCGTCGAAGACGTTCCACAGCCCCGCGAGCACCCCGCCGGGCGCGAGGACGCGGGCGATCTCCGGCCCGGCCACCGCCATGTCGAACCAGTGCATGGCGTTGCCGGAGACGACGGCGTCCACCGACCCGTCCGGGAGCGGAATCGTTTCCGCACTGCCCTGGAACGCCCGCACCGAGGGCAGGTCACGCCGCAGCTCCGCCAGCATCGCCGCGTCGGGCTCGACGGCGGTGATGTCCAGTCCGTCCAGCTCTTCCCCCAGTGAGAGCAGGGTGCCGGTGAGCTTCCCGGTCCCCGCCCCGAGGTCGAGGACTCGTGGCCCGGGCGCCCCGGCGAGCGCCCACCGCACGGCCTCGGGCGCGTAGTCCGGCCGGTGCTCGGCGTACGCGCCCGCTGCCGTGCCGAACGACGAGCGGTGGAGCTGTCGTTCGCCGTCCGTCACTGCGTGGGTGAATGTCATCGCGGCCCCCTGTGCCATGTATCGGTCCGATGTATCGAGTCGATACATCGGACGATAGGTGGGGCCAGTGCGTCGACGCAAGATCCGCTCGACGGAGGCTGCCTGACCCCGGCTCAGACCATCCGGAAGGCGAGGGCGTTGTCGGCGGACAGCTTGAGGGTGTAGATCCACACCCACCCGTAGACCGGATCCTGGAAGCTCGTCCGGACGGCGTCCAGGAAGTAGCCCCAGCGGTCGTCCTGGAGCACCGACCAGCCGGCACTGTTGGTGTGGATCTGGAACTTCTGTCCGATCTTGTCGTTGCTGTTGATGCACCCGTTGGCGGTGACCTCGGAGTTGGGGTACCTCACCGGGTCGGAGACGGTCAGGCACTCGTAGCTGCCCCAGGCGGTGAGGTAGACGGACGGTCCCTCGCCCCGGCAGATGTTCCAGGTGTTGTGCCCTCTCCAGTCGTTGGCGAGCAGTTCGGCCTGGTAGCGGGGGAGCCGCCGGTCCGGGTCGAAGAGGTCGTTGGGGTGGGTCGAGAGATAGGTATGCCCGTAGCTCTGCGTGGGCCTCGGGAAGGTGATCCGGGGGTCCACCGGCTTGCCCCAGTCTTCGTAGGGGCTCTGGAACTGGACCGGGTACGGGTCGCACACCGTGCCGAACGGCCCCGGTACAGGACCGGCCGCCGAGGCCGGCGGGGCGGCGAACAGCAGCAGTGCGCTGGCGAAGGCGAGCACCAGCGCGGCGAGGGCGCGGAGGCGTCGGGCGGCCGTGCTCACGGGCACGACAGCGCGCGTCGGGCCAGCTCCTGGACGCTGCCGGGGGCGACCGGGCTGTCGCAGGCGATGGTGCCCTGGATCTCGACGTCGAAGGTCACATAGGACCCGGTGCCGCCGGGCATGGTGTTCACCCAGACGCCGGTGCTAGGGCCGGTCCGGGCGCACTGGTAGCGGACGAACTCGCCCTCGACCCGGTGGGTGCCCTTGAACAGCCCGTACTCACCGGGGCGGTTGAAGTTCATGGTGACCGTGCGGGACCAACTGCTGGTGCTGGCCTTGGTCTTCTGCACGGAGAAGCCGACCTTGGCCGAGACCTTGGCGAACAGGACGCTCGCCTGCGCGGTGATCTCCACCGAGGTGTTGTAGGTGGTGCTGACGGTGTCGACCTCGGAGAGCGTCTCGGTCGCGGTGCCGGTGGTGCCGGGTGCGATGGAGATGCCGGTCCAGTGGGTGAGGACGGGGGAGACCCGGACGGTGGCCACGTCCTGCCAGACCGTCTCCAGGTTCGGGTTGCAGGAGTCGGACGGCGGCCGGGGCAGCGGGTCGGCGTGCGCCGCGCCCGCGGTGAGGCCGCCGATCCCGGCGAGGGTGGCGGTCAGGGTGGCCAGTGCGCCCAGTCGGCGGCGGAGGCGGGGTCGGGGGACAGCTTCCAAGGGATTCTCCTGGTGGTCGGGATGCCGGGTCGATGGGGGTGCGTGCCCGGCTCGCGTCGCAGGATTCTTCCTCGCGTACGAAGGACAGTTCCATCCCAGGGAGTTGGGATGTCCATGATCGGCGGGTGTGTGGCAGCCCCCTCTCCGCACTTTGCAAAGTCACACTTTGCAAAGTGCGGAGGGCAAAGGTGAGGGTGAGGGCAAGGGCGAGGGCGTAGGCGGCACAGGGGCGGCGGGTGCGTGGCAGTCGCCTGTCCGCACTTTGCAAAGTCACACTTTGCAAAGTGCGGAGAGAGGGCGAGGGCAAGGGTGAAGGTGTAGGCGGCGCAGGGGCGGCGGGTGTGTGGCGGTCCCCTGTTCGGACTTTGCAAAGTCGCACTTTGCAAAGTGCGGAGAGAGAGGGCGAGGGCAAGGGCGGCGCAGGGGCTGGCCGCCTACGGTGATCGGGGGAGCGTGCGGGGCGTGTGTTCGACGGAGCTTCGGGGTGGTGGGGGCGGCGGGCATTGCCCGGGGTGGGCGCGGCCCGGTAGACGGGAGGCTCCGAGTGCCGAACCCCACTGAAGCCCGGGAGTGTTGATGAAGATCATGCGACTTTTCACCCTGCCCGCCGTCGCCCTGGCGCTGGCCCTGAGCGCCGCGCCCGCCGCCACCGCGTCCACTACGGCCGCCACGACCACGACCACCGCCACCGTGCACATCGTCAGCGCGGACGGCGGCACCACCGTGCACGCCGGTGTGGGCGACACCGTGCAGGTGGACCTCACCGCACTGCGCGACTACACGGTGACCTGGTACTGGTACGCGCCCGCTGCCGCTTCGGCCGCCGTGCTGACCCAGACGGCGGGCAGCGCCGACCCGAACGGCAACTCCCATGCCACCTTCACGGCTTCGATTGCCGGCACCAGTGACATCAACGCTATCGGCCGCTGCGTTCCGGACCCGCGCACGGTCTGCCCGCCGTTCGTGGCGCGGTGGAAGGTCACGGTGGTCGTCTCCTGACCCCACGGCCTGCACGGCGGATGCCCTCGGTTCCTCCCGGGCGGGAGGGGCCGAGGGCGCTCTGTCATCGAGGGGTGGACGGGCTGGACGTGGTGCTTGCGGGGGTGGGGTGCAGGTCGTGGTGGTGCTTCAGGACGGGGTAGATCCAGGCCACCAGGGCGAGTAGCAGCGTGATCGGCAGCACGGTGCAGGCCGCGGCGGTGACGGCGTCGGGGGAGTGGCGCTCAGGCGACGGCATCGGCCGCGAACTTCTCCTCGGGCAGGTCGAGTTCGGCCCAGACCGTTTTGGCGTTGGGCTCCCGGGCGAGGGTGCCCCAGCGGTCGGCGAGCGCGTCGACGAGCGTGAGCCCGCGCCCCGACTGCGCGTCGGTGGAACAGGCCCTCGGGTCCGGGAGCACGGGCCGCTTGTCGCCCCGGCAGTCGGACACCTCGATGCGGAGCACGGTGGTGCGCGACCGGCGCACGGAGGTGAGCGAGAGGCTCAGCTCGAACCCGCGCCCCGGTGTGCGCCCGTGGATCGAGGCGTTCGCGGCCAGCTCGGCCACGATGATCAGCGCGGAGTGAAACGACTCCGGGCAAAGGGAGTTGACCTCCCAGGAGGTCAGGTACTGTCTGGCCGTCCGGCGACCGATCGCGGCTCCCTTGGGGGTGGAAGAGAGGAGCGCGGTGTGGGCGCGCGGGGCCGGGGCGTCGAGGGGGATTTCGGACTTCATGGGGAAAATCCTGCCCCCCCGGGCTTACGCTGACGATGCATCTGGTGGGCACGGTAAGTGCCTGTATGCGTGCGGAACGTGTTCTGTCACGGCCGTCGGCCGTGACCGGGAAATGGGGAGGCCGTTATGGCTGAAGTTCAGGGTGGCGGGGACAGCGGCGATGTGCGGCCGGAGTTGGAGGAGGACCTCTCCGAGGTGTCCGACTTCCTCAAGGCGATCGGCAAGCAGATCAAACTGCTGCGCGAGCGGGCGGGGTTGACGCAGAAGGAGTTCGCCAAGCAGGTCGGGTACACCGAGAGCCTGATCGGCGCGGTGGAGCAGGGGAAGCGGACGCCGCAGCGGGAGCTGCTGGAG
>NZ_JZWY01000375.1:0-25331 GCF_000966955.1 Streptomyces sp. NRRL S-495 | reverse complement strand
AGCCTGATCGGCGCGGTGGAGCAGGGGAAGCGGACGCCGCAGCGGGAGCTGCTGGAGGCGTCGGAGCGGGTGTTGGACGCCGGCGGGCTTCTGATCGTGACGTCGGACGACATCGAGAGTGCCAAGGCCAAGGCGCGGGTGCGGCATCCGGAGTGGTTCCGGGGCTACGCGAAGCTGGAGGCCAAGGCTCAGGAGCTCCACTGCGTCAGCCTGTACAGCATCCCGGGACTCCTGCAGACCGAGGCGCACGCCCGTGCTGTCTTTTCGATGCGCCATCCCGTCTTGTCTGAGGATGTCATCGAGGCACGTGTTGCCGCTCGGATGGCACGGCAGGAAGTCCTCTCGAAGTGGCCGCGAGCTGTCTTCAGTTGGGTGATTGATGAGAGCGTGCTCCGTCGCCCGTTGGGAGGGTGGGAGGTCCACGCGGCACAGCTGCGTCACCTGCTGGCGATTGGGAACACGCGGGGGATGGTGCTCCAGGTTCTCCCGGTGGACCGTGAAGAGCACGCCGCAGTGGATGGCCCGTTCATCCTGATCACTCCGAAGGACCGAACGCAGATGGCCTATATCGAGGTGCAGACGAGCAGTAGGCTGATCACGGAGCAGCGGGAGGTCCGTATCATGAACGCCCGATACGGAACCCTCAGGGCGCAGGCGCACACTCCACAGGAGTCCCTGGCGTTGATCGAGAAGATTCTGGGAGAGCGATGAGCAGCGAACTGGTGTGGTTCAAGAGCAGCTACAGCGGTGCCGAGGGCGGCGAGTGCGTCGAGGTCGCCGAGGCGACGTCGACCGTGCTCGTCCGTGACTCCAAGGACAAGTCCGGTCCCCACCTCACCTTCTCGCCGGCCGCCTGGGAGGCGTTCGTCGAGTTCGCGCAGTCGGTCTGACGACAAGTCTCCCCGCTCGGCGCCCCGCGACCGTCCACTGACCGGTGGACGGTCGCTTTCTGTGTGGGTCCTACCGCTCCGCTGTGTGGGCTGTGCCCTTGGCCCCCAAGGGAGTTGCTCCCTATCCTGGGCGCGCGCCACGAGACCCCTCACTCCAGGGAGAGCGATGAGCAGCGAACTGGTCTGGTTCAAGAGCAGCCACAGCGGCGACGAGGGCGGAGCCTGCGTCGAGATCGCCTGGCGCAAGAGCACGTACAGCGGCGACGAGGGCGGCGAATGCGTCGAGGTCGCCGAGACGACGGCCGCCGTCCTCGTCCGCGACTCCAAGGACAAGTCCGGCCCCCGCCTCACCTTCTCCCCGGCCGCCTGGGCGGCCTTCGTCGCCTACGCCCGCTCCGCCTGAGCCGACGTTCAAGACCGCCCCGGCTTGCTTGAACGGCCGGGTGAACATCTTCGACGAGTACCTGGAGGACTGGGAGTTCGGCCCCGAATGGCGTCCCGTCGTCCAGCGGCTTGCCGCCCGGGCGGCACATGACTGGCCGCTTACGGAGCTGCGGCCCGGTCGCGCATCGCCACGGGTACGAGTCGGGCCCCGCCGCTCGTGCGACGGGGCCCGTACTGCGGCTCGGCGAGGCCGGCGGAGCTGCGGTAGGGCGTTCATTCCAGAATTCGGGTCACGCGGCGACTTCGGCCGACCCCAGTGACTGAGTCCCGTGCCTCGGTCGTGCCTCCGATCGCCAGGGAGTCCGGCGAGTCGTAGAGGTGGACCTTCGTGCGGACGGAACTGCCGTCCGCGGCCTTCCAATCACCGAGTATTGGTACTCCAGCCGTAGTTCGTGGTCTCGATGGTGAGCGGTGCCGAGAGACAGGCGGCTGGCGTCGATCGTCCGGACGAGATTGACCATGCCACCGGGGGGTGGCGGTTCCTTCTCCGTCTATCCGAGGCCGCCGAGACGGAGAGCGTCCCTTGTCCCGCTGAGTTTCGCGGTTGTCGCCGGAGTCGACTTCTCCGCCTGTCCGCCGAGACGGAGGGCATCGTCGATCTCGCTGAGTTTCGGGGAGGACAGGACGCCTGCCCGCTCGATCAGGTCGTCCCGGGACACGGTGGTCAGCCACGTGCAAGGGGTGAAGCCCGGACGCGCGAACGCGACCCGCAGCACGCCTTCAAAGGGCAGTCCTTCCATGGCGCCGACTCGCACTTCGACGCCCAGACCGCTGATGTCGACGCCCGCCGGAGCGACGACCTGCATCGCCCGGATTCCGGACGCGTCGTCTACCGACAGCAGTACGACCAGCCGCCGCTCGTCGAACTCGACCCACCAGACTTCGCCACGTTGCACATGTCCTCCTGACACAGGACGGCAGGCGAACGCTGCGCGACCCTGACACGCTGTGGAGACGGGAGCGGCCACCGTCGATCATCGGTGTGCGAAGACAAACGATCATGCGGTGGCCGCAGGTCACAGCGTAGACCCCGTCCGCTGACAGGAGGCGTTCGAGGTCCTGATGAGCCGGATCGCAGGCCGGTTCACGCGGGTCTAACCCCGCTGTTGGGTAAGGCGGTTGGTGCCTGACATGCTGTCCGACCAGGTCCGCTACGGCGCGCGTGGCTACGTGGTGGAGCACCTGCGCGGCGACCAGGTGGTGCTGGTGGTCGACGGGACCGGCGACGTGAAGAAGGGCGCCAGCACGGTCGGCGTGCAGCGCCAGCGCACCGGACCGCGGGCAGGAGGGATCCAACGACTGTTCACAACGCTCGTCGTCCAGCCCGTCCACGACGCCGTCCACCGCCTCGGTCGGTCCGATCGGCGACGCCGACACCAGGCCCGATCCCAGGCCGGCCACTACCGACGACAAGCCACTCAGGCATGAAGGTCACGAACTACTGCTGGAGTATTGGAGGGGGACTCACTCACGATGCCGGAGCCTATGAGGCGGGTCTGGTTTCTGGGTTCGGATGCGAAAACCCCTCGAACGAGGATGATCCCGCCCAGAATTTCTCGGGGACGAGCCCGGCCCCCTCCGGTTCACCTCACTCCGATCTGTGGCAACGCTCCGCCGGATCTCGGTGCCCGGCCGGAGAACCGCTCGCACCCGGACCTCGCCGCGCAGGAAGTCGGCCCCTCCGACTTCCTGCGCACCGACGCGTATGCCGCTTCGTCCTGAGCCCCTGACCAACCCACTCTGCCCCCCCCGCCGTCGAGGATGGACAATGGCGCCAATGGGCGAGGACGCCCCGACCCGATCGGAGCCGTAGTGTGAGTGACGACCGGTCCGCCGCAATCGCCGCCATGGCGAGCCTCGGAGACGTTCTGTCGTGCGTCGGGCCCACCTGTGGGGACACTGTCGACTGGAGTGCGGCGGAGAAGGTCCACGGAACGCCCTTCCCGGCCGACTACCGGGCCTTTGTCGCGGCCTTCGGCAACGGTTCGATCGAGGAGATGGTCGGCGTTCACATCCCTGCTGCCTCGGACGAGCTGCGGTTCGGAACGCTCTCAAGGCTCTCGGAAGCAGCGCTCGCGGATTTCGCGGTGAACCAATGGGCTCCCGCCGACAGGGGCCGGCACCGGCTGGAGGGCCTGCTCATCTGGGGCGAGACGGGCGCCGCCGACACTCTGTGCTGGATCACGACGGACCCGGACCCGGACCGCTGGCCCGTCGCGGTGTACTCGCGGATGAATCTCGAATGGTCGGTGTACCCGTGCGGCATGGCCGAGTTCCTGCTCAAGCTGCTGCGCGACGAGTGGCCGCAGTGCCCGATCAGCGACTCCTCGCTCCAGGGCATGCCGGACCCGCGGTTCCTGCACAACAAGGACGCGGCCGCGAGTTGGGAGCTGGGCAACAACCCCTGGGAGTAGCCGACCCGTTCGGTGGAACCCCCCGGTGCGCAGGAAGTCGGACTCTCCGACTTCCTGCGCACCTACCCCAGGTACGGAGTCGCCCGGTGCTCCAGGAAGTGCCGGAGCCGTAGCTGCTGGGTGTGGTGCATCGGCAGGTCGCCGATGTCCTCCGGCGCCACGAACCGCAGATCGGTCGACTCGTCGGAGATCCGGAGCTCCCCACCCGTGATGCGCGTGGTGAAGCAGATGTTGAACTGCTGCCGCACCTCGCCGTCCGAGTAGGCGATCACATGCCGCGGATCGGTGTACGTGCCCACGATCCCGGTGACCTCCACGTCGAGCCCCGTCTCCTCCCGGACCTCCCGAACAGCGGCTCCCGGCAGCGACTCCCCGAGATCCATCGCCCCACCCGGCAACGCGTACAGCCCATTGTCGACCCGCCGCTGCAGCAGCACCCGCCCCTCCCCATCGGTCACCACGGCCGACGCCGCAACCACCAGCCGATTCGGCACGGGCGCGTCGGGGTCGTCGTAGAACTCGGTGCGTGCCAAGTGATCAACTCCCTTCTACTGCCCGGCCAGAGCCCCACCCTGCCTCGAAGCTCGCAGCATGAGCGCCGAACACGCTCCCGGGGCGGGGAGCGGCCCCTATCCTCGGAGGTCAAGGCACCTTCCCGGCACCCGCTGCCGTGAACATCCTGGAGGACTGCATCCGTGCTCGACGGAACTGAATTCGGCCGGCTCTTCGAGAGCTTCCAGCACACCGCGTTCCGGCTGGAGACGCTGGACCTCTACGACGTGGAGGAGGAAGCGGAGGAGTTCGCGGCCTTCCTGGCCGGCGAGGCGATGCCCCCGGAGTGGTCCGACAACCCGTGGGTCCGGTCCATGACCGACCTCGGCAAGACCGTCTCCCGCGTCCATGTCCTCACCTCGCCGCTCACCGACTACCTGCGCTACGAACTCTCCGCCTACCCCGGAAACATCACGGCGGGCGAGACCATCGGCATCATCGACCGGGCAGCCCGTCCGGTGGCCGGGCTGCCCGAGCACGACTTCTGGCTCTTCGACGACACCGACGTCTACCGCATGCACTACACGACGGACGGCAAGTTCATCGGTGCCGAACGCCTCCCCGCAGAGGCAGCCCCCGAATACCGCCGCTACCAGCAGATCGCCGAGACGAATGCGGTCCCCTTCGCCGACTACTGGCGGCAGCACCGGCCTTGAGCGCTGCAGAGGACATCGGAAAGGCCCTACGAGCCCTGCGTCATTCCTCGGAACTCACCGGGGAGACCGTGGCCCGTAGGGCCTCCATGTCTCCGGGCAAGCTGAGCAAGATCGAGCACGGCAAGGTGCTCCCGAGCGTCGTGGACGTCGACCTCATCCTCACGGCACTCGGTGTGTCGGCGGCGGCCAAGGAGCAGTTCCTCGAACAGGCCCGGGTCGCCGCAACGGAGGAGACCGCCTGGCGGCTCATCCACCGCACGGGGTTCTGGAAGCACCAGCAGGCGATCCAGGCCATCGAGCAGCGCACGACGGAGCTCAGGCTCTTTCAGGGACAGTTGGTTCCCGGACTGCTTCAGACGCCGGAATACATCTCGGCGGTCTTCGACCTCCTGCCCGACCTGTCGGAGGAGTCGCGGATCAGGACCACCGCTGCTCGGCTGGCCCGGCAGCAGGCACTCCACGACCCGAGCCGATCCTTCCACTTCCTGGTCTGCGAGCACGTGCTGCGGTGGAGGATTTGCGACGCGTCGGTCATGGTCGTGCAGTTGGACCGGCTCGTCTCGCTCTCCAGACTCCCCAACGTGGCCGTCGGCCTGCTCCCTCAGGACGCTCGGATGCCCGACTTCCCGATGACCTGCTTCAGCCTCCACGACGACCGCCTCGCC
This sequence comes from Streptomyces sp. NRRL S-495, assembly GCF_000966955.1. Lineage (NCBI taxonomy): Bacteria > Bacillati > Actinomycetota > Actinomycetes > Kitasatosporales > Streptomycetaceae > Streptomyces > Streptomyces sp. NRRL S-495. Next base: position 19,710 of record NZ_JZWY01000375.1, on the reverse strand, counting down.
ATCGTGGAAACCTTCCATTCGGAGATCACCACCCGGGACCCCAAGGACCTCAGGACCTACCAGGAGACCTTCGACCGCTTCGCCGCCGTGGCCGTCTACGACGACCCGATGCGTGCGGCCGTCGAAGGAATCAGGGACGAGTACTTGCCTGCTCGGTAGACCCGGGACGGCCGAGACCCACGAGGTCCCCTTCGCCGACCGCTGGCGGCAGCACCGGTCCTCAATGATGTGATGGCCGCATGAACAGCTCGCCCATCGACGACTCCGAACCGCCCGAGCACCGGCGCTACGCCCAGTACCTGCGCGCCCTGGAAAGCGTCGCCGAGGCGGAGGAGGCCGACCTGCTGGCCGCCGTCCTTCGCGACGAGGACCAGTCCATGGCCGAGGCCGCGGTGAACCAGCACCTCGAACGCCGGGCCGCCGAGCAGGTGACCGGCCCCGGGTTTCCGGCCTGGGCGGCGATGACGGCCACGGTCGTCGGCGACCGCTCGTTCCTCGTCCGGCGCCTGAGCGAGTGGACCCTGCTCCGGGCCGTCGCCCTGGACGAGCCCTGGACCGAGGAAGAACTGCTTACCGCGTCCGACTGGTTCCAGCGCATGGTCACCACCACTCGGTTCGTCACTTTCCCCGCAGCCCTCGGCCTCCTCGCCGAGCAGGGACGCACCCGCCGCGTCCGCAATGCGGCGAGCCGCCGAGGCTGACGGCCGCTTTCGCTACGGCCTTGAGTCTCCCGTAGGGGGAGACGCGAGAGTAGGGGCATGGACGGGGACACGCTCTTCACGATCGGCGACCTGGCCCGGCGGACCGGGCTGACGGTCAAGACCATCCGGTTCTATTCGGACTCCGGGATCGTGCCGCCGACCGGCCGCAGCCCGGCCGGCTACCGGCTCTACGACCTCGGCGCGCTCGCACGTCTCGACCTGGTGCGCACCCTGCGCGACCTCGGCCTCGACCTCGCCGCCGTCCGGCAGGTGCTGGACCGGGAGGTCTCGGTGCCCGAGGTCGCGGCCGCGCACGCCGACGCCCTGGAGGTGCAGATCCGCGTCCTCCGCCTGCGCCGCGCGGTGCTGCGCGCGGTGGCCGCCCGCGACTCCACTCCCGAGGAGATGGACCTCATGCACAAGCTCGCAAAGCTCTCCGACGACGAACGCCGACGCCTGATCACCGACTTCGTCGACGACACCTTCGGCGGCCTCGACGCCAACGCCGAGTTCGTCGACATGATGCGCTCGGCCGTGCCCGAACTCCCCGACGACCCCGAACCCTTGCAGGTCGAGGCCTGGGTGGAACTCGCCGAACTCACCCGGGACCCCGACTTCCGCGCCGCCGTCCGCCGGATGGCGGAGTACCAGGCGGCCGAACGCGCCCGGGGCGACCGGACCGGCCTGCACCACGACCTCACCGAGGCCGTCCGCGACCGCGTCGGCCGCGCGCTCGACGCCGGCCTCGCTCCGGCCTCGCCCGAGGCCGCGGCCGTCGTGGACGCCCTGACCGCGCTGTACGCGCAGACCTTCGACCGCGCCGACGATGCCTCACTGCGCCACTGGTTGCTGGCCCGCCTGGAGATCGCCGGCGACCCGCGCGCCGAGCGTTACTGGCACCTGCTGTCGGTCATCAACGGGTGGCCCGTCCCGCCGAGCCTGGCACCGGTGTTCGGCTGGTTCACGGACGCCCTGCGCGCCCGCAGCTCGTAGGCGCCCGGTGGCCCTGCGCAGGAAGTCGGCCCGCCCGACTTCCTGCGCAGGACAGCGCGGTGTGGCTCTCGCGGGGGAGGGGCCTCGTCCGCGCGGACGAGGCCCCTCTGCTTGTCGTACTGGCACGGTGGATCCATGTCGATCAAGAGCGGTACGGGCACGCGATGGGGGTACGTCGTCGCGGTGTGGGGGGTGCTGTTCGCGGTCCCCAGCTTCCTCTGGGCGATGGGGAGCACCTTCGGCGCACGGTCGACGGTGGCGCCCGAACTGGTGCGGCTCGCCCAGGACCGGGTGCCGTGGTTCCTGGCCGTCCTGTGGGTGACCGGCCTCCTCAAGCTCCTCGGGGCGGCGATCGGCTTCGGCCTGACGCGCCTGCGGGGCGGTACGGCCGGCCGCTCCCTGGTGTTCTGCGGCGGCGGCGCGGCAGTCCTCCTCATCTGGCACGGCGGCCTCTTCGTCGTCCACGGCATCCTCGTCGAAACGGGCGCCGCGACCGTCGACCCCGACCTGGCCGGCCTCACCCGCTGGTACCTCTACCTGTGGGGCCCGTGGTTCATCGCCGGCGGCCTCGCCTTCGCCGCCGCGACCGCCCACTACCTCCGCCACCTCCGCCCCGTCGGCCGCCGCTTCGCTGGCACTGGCGCCCTCGGTGCCCTCCTCCTCTCCCTGGCGGCCACCGCCACCGGCATCGGCTGACACACAGGCACACAGGAAGTCGGCCCGCCCGACTTCCTGCGCACCGCCCCGATCCGGGAGCATTCTCCGGGCGCATCGCGGAGTCCTCGCCAGGCTGCCGGACCGGGGCCCAAGCCGGTCGCCCGCCCTGACGGTTCCAACGGTGAAGCGGCCCGCTCCTCGAGGCTTCGAGGAGCGGGCCGCTCGGCAGGTTCCGAGGGCTCCGACTCAGGAGTCGAGCAGCTCACGGACCGCGTCGCTGACCTCGGGCAGGCTGCCGGGCTCCGCCCACTGGTGGGCGTCGTGCTCGGTCAGGATGATCGGCTCGGTCTTCTCCACAGTGACGGTGAAGTTGAACTGGCGGGTGGTGCCGCCGCGGCTGTTCTCGTAGTCGAAGTGGCCGACGTAGCCGGTGACCGCGCCGATGGTCAGGCCGGTCTCCTCGGTGGTCTCGCGGTGCAGGGCGTCCAAAATGCTCTCCCCGGCCTCGACCGTCCCGGAAGGGACCTCCCACAGGCCGCCCATGTAATCGTCGGGGTTGCGCCGCACGAGCAGGACGCGCCCGCCGTGCTTGATCACGGCGGCGGCGACGAAGCCGGTGATTCCGGCGGCCGAGGCATCGGCCGCCAGGCCGGCCACGAACTCGGGGGAGGTGACGGTCACAGCAGCTCCTTGTGATGGTCGCTGATCTTCATGGCCGCGCGGGCGTACTGCGCGGCCAGCTCCAGATCCTGCTCACGATGCCAGACCGGGAGCTTGATCATGTGGGCATGGGCACGCTCGGCAACCGGGAAGTCGCCCGGCTCGTAACGGCGGTGGGAGTGCGGGTGGTCGGGGAACAGCGCCGTTGGGTTCTGGTACAGCGGCAGCTGGTTCATCGGACAGGTGGAACCGGGCCGGTCGAACTCGGTGGCGCCCTCGGCGACCAGCGCCTGGTGGAACTTCTCGATCGGCAGGCCGCCGAGCTCGTCCGGCTTGTAGGTGAGCGTCAATGCGTACCAGGACGGGACCACCCCATCGGGCAAGTCGGTGACCGCCAGGCCCGGTATCCGGGCCAGCTGTCCGGTCAAGTAGCGCGCGACCTCCGCTCGGCCGGCGAGATGGCTGTCCAGGCGAGCGAGCTGGTCATGGGCGATTGCGGCGGCGAGGGGGTGGATTCGGAGCTTGAGGCCGGCCCCGGTGACCGCGTACCGCGAGAGCGGATGGCCTTCCGGGATCTCGGTCCTGGCCCGCTTGTTGTAGTGCGCGAGCGTGATGAGCCGGTGGTACGTGTCGTCGTCGTCCGTGAGGACGAACCCACCCTCGCCGCCGGACAGCGGCTTGGGGCCGTTGAGCGAGAATGCTCCGGTGAGGCCGAACGTGCCGACCTTCTGCCCGGCTGCGCTAGCTCCGTGAGCATGGGAGCCGTCCTCCAGCACCACCAGGCCGTGGGCCTTCGCCACGGCCATGAGGCCGGCCATGTCGGCGGGTTTGCCCCACAGGTGGGTGACCATGATCGCGCGGGTGCGCGGGGTGATCAGCTCTTCGACCCGGTCCGGGTCGATGTTGCCGTCCGGCCTGGTCTCGCACAGCACGGGCACGGCGCGTAGGTGGAACAGCGGGGAAGCGGTGGCATGGAAGGTCCACGCGGGGACGATCACCTCATCGCCGGGCCCGATCCTCGCGGCCCAGTAGGTGGCGTGCAGGGCGGCGGTGCCGGAGCTGGTCGTGACCGCGTGCCGGACGCCGAAGTACGCCTGAAGGCCGTCCTCCAGGTCGGCGACTATGCCGGACCGGCCGGGGATGGAGACGGTCGTGTCCAACTGGGCGGCGACCTTGGCCCGGGTGGTGTCGTCGATCGGCGGCCCCTCGAAGTGCGGTCAGGCGGCCTTCACTTCGGGTCGGCCGCCGAGGAGGGCGAGGGTTGAGGTCACAGCATCTCCTTGGGGTCGATGTAGTGCCGGGCTGCCTTGGACTCGTAGCAGGAGGCGATGAAGGCGGCGTGGGCGAGGTGCTGTTCGGGACCGGAGGCATTGGGGCGTTCGCCGTCCAGGACCCGGCAGAAGTAGTCGATCTGGGCGGTCGATGCGCTGGTGGGCGCGTGCGGCCGGGTGAGTTCTTCCACGACGGTGCCATTGAGGTCGAGCCGCTGGAGATGGTCCTTCGTCAGCAGCACTGCGCCGCGGGTGCCGACGACGTGCAGCTTCTCGGTCTTCGGGGCCGCCCAGCGCGAGAGCAGGACGGTGCCGTAGAGGTCGGATTCGTAGCCGAGCTGGATGACGGCAGTGTCCTCCGCGTCGTAGTCGGCCTCGGGTAGGGCTGTGGCCGAGAAGTCGGCGATGACGCGGCTGGGCAGGCCGAAGTACCACAGAAGCAGGTCGATGAGGTGGTAGCCCATGTCGATGATGCAGCCGCCACCAGCCTGCTCGGCGTCCCCACGCCAGCCGGCGCCGGGGTCGTCGGTGTGGAAGGTGTACTGGCCGTCGATGAGGAACGGGGTGCCGATCTGGTCGAGGAACTGCAGCATGCTGGTGTAGATCGGGTTGAACCGCCGCTGGAGGGCGACCATCAACTCCACCTGCCCGGCGTGGCAGATCGCGGAGAGTTCGCGAGCCTCGGCGAGCGAGGTGGCGAACGGCTTCTCCTTGAGGACGTGTACGCCTCGGGTCGAGCATTCTTCGATCACGGCCCGGCCCGCATGGTGCGGGACAGCGACGATCACGAAGTCCGGACAGACGTTGTCCAGCAGGTCGGCGGCCCGGGTGAAGGCCGGTACCTGGAAGGAGGTCTGACGCTCGCGCAGGATGTCGGGGTTGCTGTCGCAGATTGCGACCAGTTCGGCCCTGCCGGAGCCGAGTAGACCGGGCAGGTGGTCCTCGCACGCTTGGTGGCCGAGACCGATGACCGCAGCGCGTCGCTTCATGGGCAGACTCCTTCCGCTTCGTGGAGGAAGTTCTTCGGCATGCATCGAGTACAGCCCAACTTTCCGTCACCGAACAGGCATTGTCTGTAGTCCCGGGGTTGTCCCGCCCGCACTGGCAGTAGGCTCGCGGTCACTGCCGATGATGGGATTGGCCCGTGGACGACCCGATCCGGCACCCCCTCACCTACGCACGCGAACTGTATGGCTGGTCGCAGGGAGACCTTGTTGCCCGCCTCGACCAGGCCGCCCGCCGCCAGGGGCTCCTCTCCGGTGCCGACAAGGCCGCCGTCAGCAGGTGGGAGAACTGGCGCAAGATGCCGAACCCCGACTCCCAGCTCCTCATCGCCGAAGCCTTCGGCGTCAAGGTCTCGGAGATGGAGGCGTTCGGCTGGCCCTACTGGCTGCCCGGACGCGACGAACCGCTGCCGCTGGGGTCCGCCTACACCGTTCAAGCCCTCCACGATGCACAGAGAGCCTCCATGGACCGACGCAGCTTCATGACCTACAGCGCTGTCTCGCTGGCCGGCCTCGCGGCCGGGTGGGCCACAATCGAACCCGAACGCCTCACCTCGGCTCTCGGGGGCAAGCGGGTGGACATCGAACTCGTGGACTGGCTGGAGGACACCAGCGCGAGACTCACGGCCCTGCCCACCGAACAGCGCCAGCACACAATCCGCCTGATGGACGCCCACCTGGCTACGGTGACCGAGCTGATCGAGGACGGCCGCTACAGCGAGAGCACCGGCCGCAGGCTGCACCTACTGGCGGCTTCACTCGCCACCACCTGCGGATGGCACCGCTTTGACCAGGGCCGGCACTGGGCGGCCGGGAAGCTGTGGGGTGCGGCCCTGCAGTCCGCGCACGCCGCCGGCGACCGCGACCACGGCGCCGGAGTACTCTCGGACTTCGCCTACCAGTCGAACTGGCTCGGCGAGCCGAAGGTCTCCGTGGACCAGCTCGGATACGCGCTGTCCGGCATCGAGCATCCCGCCGCCCGGTCCTTGCTGTTCCTCCGTCGGGCCAGGGCCCATGCCGCACTCGGCGACCGTTCCGCCTGCTATCGCGACCTGTCCGAGGCCGAATCCGCTCTCGCAGTCGAGGTGGTGGACCCCGCGCCCGATTGGTGCGCGTGGATGAGTCCGGCCGACCTCGCAGTGGACTCCGGCCAATGCCTCCTGGACCTCGGTCGAACCGACGAGGCCCACGCCCGGATTTCCGAGGGCATGTCCCTGCTGCCCCGCGCCAGGGACAAGACGCGCGGCATCTTTCTGACCTACCAGGCCAAGGGTTACCTACAGGCCAATGACGTCGAGCAGGCGCTCGCCGTCACCGGAGAGTCGCTCGACCTGGCCACCCGTATTGGCGCCCCGCGCTGCGTTGCCCTGGTCCGGGAGCTCGGGCCGGCCTTCAAGCCCTACCGCCAGGTCGACGGCGTCCCGGAGTTCCTGGAGCGGTTGAAGGCCAGCTGACCGCACCAGCCGGGGAAGGCCGATCGCGGAGTCACTGCTGGGCCGGTCGGAGTCGCCACCCGCATCGGCTGAAGCACAGGAAGTCGGCCCGCCCGACTTCCTGCGCATCGCCCCGATTTCGCGTTGCCGCAAGACATCGCGCTTGCCATTCACCAGCGGGAATCGGGAGCATTGCTGGGATGGAGAACGACATCGGCGGCACCTTGCGGAATCTCCGCCAAGCAGCCGGGAAAGAGGCCAAGGCGGTTGCCCGTGGCGCCGCCATGTCCCCCTCCAAGCTGAGCAGGATCGAGACCGGCAGAGCCATCCCCTCCACCATCGACGTCGAGCGGATCCTCACCGCCATCGGCGTTCCCGACGCCGTGCGTGCCGAACTGGTCGAGACAGCCCGCCGGGAGGCGACCGAGGCTGTGGCCTGGCGGTTCCTCCGGCGGGCGGGGTTCCACCACCACCAGGACAGCATCCGCGCGGTCGAGGTGGAGACCGAGGTGCAGCGGGTGTTCCAGCCCTCCTGCGTTCCGGGTCTCTGCCAGACCCCGGAGTACGTCCGGGCCGTCCTCGCGCCCAAGGGGCTCACGCCCGACGTCCTGGCGCGCACGGTGGCGGCCCGGCTCGAACGGCAGGCGGTGCTCTTCGATCCCCGGAAGTCCTTCCGCTACCTGATCACCGAGTCCGTCCTGCGCTGGCTGATCCTCCCGCCCGCGCAGATGGCGGTGCAGATCGACAGGATCACCGCCCTGTCCCGGCTGCCGAACGTGCACATCGGTGTCGTTCCACTCTCCGCGCGCATGACGGAGGTCAGCTCCTCCTCCTTCATCGTCTACGACAACCGGTTGGTCATCGTGGAGATCCCGCACGCCGAGATCTCCACCACCGATCCCAAGGACATCGACCTCTACCTGGCGCGCTTCGGTCGATTCGAGCAGGTGGCCCTGGTGGGCGATCCCATGCGCGAAATGCTCGCGCAGCTCCGGGACGAGTTCTTGCGGCAACGGGAAACATCCTGATTCCCCCTCGGATCCACCCCTACCGTGAAATCCGCCCACCGGAATTCGGCGGGCAGAAGGTGAGGGAGATCCATGTCCACCGCAGCATTGCCGGTGCTGGACGAACTGGTCGGGCCGACGAGTCCGTTCGCGTTCCGGTTCCTGATCCCGGTCACGGGTGCCGGAGGCATCCTCGCGTCCGACCTCGGGTACGACGAGGTGACGCAGACCTGCACCTATGCGGGTCTGCCACCCGGCGTCTACATGACCAGCAACCCGCCCAAGACGTACGGTCCGACGCAGCCCACCGGCCAGATGGACGCGCCGGACGACCCCGGAAGCAGCAACGACTGAGATGTCCGACTCCGGAGCCGTCCTCGTGATCACGGGGACGTTCGACCCGACCGCCGATCTGGTGATCGAGGAACTCAACCGGCGTGCGGTGCCGGTCTTCCGGGCGGACACGGCATGGTTCCCGTCGAGGCCGGCCGTCGCGGCCGGCCTCGACGGGCCGGACGGGTGGCACGGGACGGTCGCCACCGGCCATCGCGTGCTGGACCTGGCCGCGGTCCGCTCCGTCTACTACCGGTGGGTGTTCCTGGAGGTCAACCCCAACGGGCAGTACGGGTTCGTCGAACAGGCGACGGGACTGCCCATCACCGCCGCCATCTGTGACTACCTGGAAGGCAGCAGCACATGACCACGGAGATCGAGGCCAGGGTGAGGCTGGCCCGGGAGATCGAGCGCGGGGCGTCCGTGCTCTCCTCCCGGGTGGTCGAGGCGTTCCTCAACGTGCCGAGGCATCCGTTCGTCCCGGCCTTCTACCGGCGTGACGGCACGAAGTACGTTCCGACGCGCGGTCACAACGACGAGTGGCTGCGGGCGGTGTACGCGGACGACGTCCTGGTGACCGAGGTGCACGGGGTGCACGTCGAGGACGCGCCGGACGGTGGGGTCACCGGGGACGCCACCTCCTCGTCCACCGCGCCCGGGCTGATGGCGGAGATGCTGGACGCGCTCGACGTCCGGCCCGGGGACCGGGTGTGGGAGATCGGGACCGGTACCGGGTACAACGCCGCGCTGCTCTGCCACCTCGCGGGCGCCGGGGGCGTCACCACCGTCGACCGCACCGGGCGCCTGGTGGACGCGGCCCGGGAGCGGTTGCGCGGGGTCGGGTTCGAGCCCGCCGTCCTGCGGGCCGACGGCGCGGGCACGCCGCCGCTGGGCGGGCCGTTCGATCGGATCATCGCCACCTGCACCGGCCCGCCGCGTTCATGCCCCTGCGGGCGGACGGGAGCACGGCGAGCCCCGGCCTCCCGGCGGAGGTCACGGGCCGACGCCGGACGAGCGTCGTCGGCGCCCGCGTCCTGGACGACCATGCCTTCTCCTTCTGGGCCGGCCTCTGCCTGCCCCGGACCGTCCTCCGGGACGGCGGCACGCTGCACGACCCGGCGGACGGCTCGACCGCCCGCGTCGAGGACCACCCGGGCCGTCCGTCGGCCGTGACCACGAGCGGGCCGCGCGACCTCTGGCAGCTCGTCGAGTCCGCCTGGAACGGTTGGCGGCGCCACCACCGGCCCCGTCGCGAGTGGCTCACCCTGACGGTTCGCGCCGACGGCCCGCAGACGGTCGGCTTCGCCGCGCCCGACGGCGGGACGACGGCCTGGCTCCTCTGAGCACGGGGAGGTACCGCCGGTCGGTGGACGGCCGGGCCGAGGTGCTGACCGGACGGAGTACCGGGGTCTGCCGGGTGGTGCGCGCCCTGCGGTGTGCCGGGAGCAGGGTCAGGGGACGACGGGGAACGGGACGGGGACGCTGTCGGCCGGGAGGTAGTTCACGTCACCGGGGAAGAAGATCTGCGCACCGTGCGCGAGGCTGGACTGCGCGCTGAGGCAGAGCTTCAGCTGGGTGACGGCGAACGGCATGCCGCCGACCCAGTAGTTGACGTTGTACGCGGCCATGCACTGGCCGCGCCGGGTGAACTGCTGCGGCGTGGCGTTCGGCGGGATCGTCGTGAAGTCGGGGGCGGGGGCCTGCACGCGGATGGGTCCGGGCAGGTCGGCGGGATCCTGCGCGGCATGCGCGGTTCCGGCGGTCAGGGCCAGCAGCGGGGCCAGCACGGCCGCGGCGGCCGCCGCGGCAGCCAGTCGGCGAGGACTCATGGACGAAGGCTCCTTCGGGAGACGGAATCACCGGCGCCCGGCACCCGTTCGGTGGCCGACGCCGTGGACCGCATCCTTTCGGCCCCGGCCGGTGCGGCGATATCCCAGGTTCCTGGGTAGCTCTCCGTCCGGCGGCGGTCCGGCCGCGCGGCGGGGGCTCGTCGGCTCGGGCCTCGACGAGCTCGAAGCCGTCCTCGCCGGGGACGGTCGTCCACGTCGTCGCGCAGCCGAACGGTGTTCCACCCGGTGTTCCGCCGTCCCGGCCGGGACGGCGGAACACCGGGTGAATGCGCCCGCGTCGCTCCGCTAGATGAACCGCACCTGGGGCGGGTTGCCGTTGGAGACGGACACCGTTCCCTGCTGGAACTGGACGTCGCAGCCGTGGGTCAGGAACCCGCCCTCCTTGGTGACCGAGAAGGTGCCGGTCTGGAAGCCGACCGTCAGGCCCCGCTCCATGCTGACCCACTTCTTGAACTCGCTGATCGCGGAGAAGATGATCCGGTCCGGCATGGTGACGAACATCCGCGTACCGTCGTGGCTCAGCTTCATCCCGCCGCCGACGGAGAGCATCCCCTGGACCCGTGCCTCGCCGGAGACCCGGGCCTCGACGGTGTGCAGCGCGTTCAGGCTCGCGGTGCCCGCGGTGACGGTGCCGAGGTCGTGGCCGCCGTCGCGCAGGACGCGGAGGCCCTCGGCGGGGAACTCGATCCAGCCGTCCGAAGTGCTGCGGCCCTGGACCCACTTGGTGTTGATGCCGTCGACGTCGGCCTTGTCGGCGTGGACGGTGCCCCAGGCCTCGCCGCCGTCCTTGCGGATGTCGACGCCGTCCTGGGGGAAGCCGATCCAGCCGTGGCGGCCGTCGCGGTCGCCGACCCACTTGGTGTTCAGGCCGTTGAGGTCCGCCTTGTCGGCGATGACGGTGCCGAGGTCGTGGCCGCCGTCGCGCAGGACGCGGACGCCCTCGGCGGGGAACTCGATCCAGCCGTCCGAAGTGCTGCGGCCCTGGACCCACTTGGTGTTGATGCCGTCGACGTCGGCCTTGTCGGCGTGGACGGTGCCCCAGGCCTCGCCGCCGTCCTTGCGGATGTCGATGCCGTCCTGCGGGAAGCCGATCCAGCCCTTCCCGGCGTCGCGGTCGCCGACCCACTTGGTGTTCAGGCCGTTGACGTCCACCTTGTCGGCGATGAGGGCGCCGAGGTCCTGGTTGCCGTCCTTGTGGAGGGTGGCGCCGGGCTGGGTGAACTCGATCCAGCCGCTTCCGGCGTCACGGCTGCCGGCCCAGGTGGTGTTGACGCCCTCCACGTCGGCGCGGGCGGCGGTGAGGACGCCCAGGTCGCTGTTCGACCCGTGGTAGACGTTGATGCCGCGGTCCGGGAAGGTGATCCAGCCGGCGCTGTCGGTGCGGCCCTGCACCAGCCGGGTGGTCACGTTGTCCACGTCGGCCTTGTCGGCCCTGAGCCGGCCCAGGTCGCCGCTCGGGTTGCGGACCTCCGCGCCGTCCGTGGCGAGCACCAGCCGGCCCTTGTTCGCGATGCCCTCCACCCACAGGGTGCGCGTCCCGCTCGCGAACTCGGGGATCACCGCGTGCACGGTGGTGGTGAGGAAGTAGCCGCGCTGCTGCCCGCCGCCGGCTGCCTTCGCGACCAGGGTGTAGGTGGTGCCGCGCTTCGGGGCGGCCGTGGTCCAGGAGTACTCCTGGTGGGCCGGAGCGGCCCCCGCCACCGCCGGTTCGCGGCGGACCTCGGCGCCCGTCTGGTCGAGGATCGCGTAGTCGAGGCTGTTGGGGCCGTCCCAGCGGAGCACGAGCTGCTCGCCCGCGTCGACGTCCAGCAGCGACTTGTCCGCGCGGAAGTTGCGCGGGACCAGCGGCGTCTGCTTCGCCAGCCCGAGATAGGTGGTGTAGTGGTCCTGCCGCATGGCGATGTTGGCGTCCCCGCCGCCGGCCCGCTCGCGGATCTCCAGCAGGCTCAGGCCCGCGCCGGCGGCGACCGGGATGTTCTCCAGCTTCAGCACCAGCGCGCCGTGGGCGTCCAGCAGCGCGAACTGCCGGGTGGGCGGCTGCGCTTGGGAGAGCCGGGCCCGGAAGCAGTCGTTGACCGGGTCCCAGGCGAACTCCAGCGGGTCGTCCCAGGGGCTGGAGTACGTCCGCTCGATGGTGGCGGTGACCGCCGAGGGGGTGTCGGTCAGGTTCGAGGACTGGGCGAGCAGCGGCAGGGCCACGTCGATGTAGTCCCACTCCACCTGGGCCTGGTGGGTGTTGGAGACGATCAGGTACACCGTCCCCACGGAGGGCTCGTTGGGGAGCGATGCTTGGAGCGATGTCGGATCCGCGACGATCTCGTAGTGCAGCAAGGACGGCACAGTACGGACTCCCTGGCTCGGCGTTTCACACGGTGCGCACGCCAATTCGGGTGTGTGCGTGCGCGGGTTGACGGCGGAACGGGTGCCTACGGACCTGTCGACCGTAGGCACCGCCCCGCCGTCCGGGTGCCGCGATTGCCGGGAGCTGGCCCGAACCGGACCCGCTCTGGCCGGAACGGATGTGTGAACTCCGGTGAAACACAAGGGAGTTGATGGAGGTGTGAGACCGGTGCCGCAGGTGCTCAGGGGGACAGCGGCTTGGCCAGCACCAACTCGCGGGAGACGCCGTCCGGGAGCAGGTCGCCCGGCTCGCCGGTGTCGGTGAAGCCGACGCGCTCGTAGAGGGCGATGGCGTGCGGGTTGTGCGGCATCACGGCGAGCCGCAGGGTGGCGAAGCCCTGCTTGGTCGCCCACTGCTCGATCTCGGCGATCAGCCGGGCGCCGACGCCCCGGCCCCGGGCCTTCGGGCCCACCCACATCGAGATCAGCTCCGCGTGCCCGCCCTCCGGCACCCCGGTCGCCATCGCGGCGGGCTCGCCGTCGACGAGGGCGACGAGGTCGAGGGCGCCGGGGATCTCCAGCCGGGAGCGCCAGCGCTCCTCCCGGTCGCCCTCGCCCTGCCAGCCGGCGAGGGTGGAGCCGAAGGCGTACGGCGCCTCGGCGAGGGCGGCGAGGCGCAGCTCCCGGAAGAGCGGCCAGTCGTCGGAGGTGAGTTCGCGCAGTTCGATCATGGCAATGACAATGCACTGTCCTGACCTGCGAGAACAAGCGGTTTATCCGAGCCCGAGCCCGAGCCCGAGCCCGGCGCCGCGCCCCGATGTCGACCCCCGGCCCGCCTCACCCCGCGAGCGGCGGGTTCAGCCGCGCGAAGGCCTCCTGGCGGCGGTACGGGAAGTAGGGGTACGGCGCCGTCCGGACGCTCGCCGCGTCCAGCCGGGCGACCTGCTCCGCCGTGAGCTCCCAGCCCACCGCGCCGAGGTTCTGGCGCAGCTGCTCCTCGTTGCGGGCGCCGATGATGACGGACGAGACGGTGGGGCGGCGCAGCAGCCAGTTGAGCGCCACCTGGGGGACGGTGCGCCCGGTCTCGGCGGCGATCGCGTCCAGCGCGTCCATCACGTCGTACAGCAGCTCGTCCTCCACCGGCGGGCCGTAGTCGGCGGTGTCGTGGAGGCGGCTGCCGGGCGGGACCGGGGTGCCGCGGCGGATCTTCCCGGTGAGGCGGCCCCAGCCGAGCGGGCTCCACACCAGCGCGCCGACGCCCTGGTCCTGGCCGAGCGGCATCAGCTCCCACTCGTAGTCGCGGCCGACGAGGGAGTAGTAGACCTGGTGGGCGACGTAGCGGGGTCGGGCGTCGCGGTCGGCGGTGGCGAGCGACTTCATCAGCTGCCAGCCGGAGAAGTTGGACACGCCGGTGTAGCGCACCTTGCCGGCCCGGACCAGCTCGTCCAGGGTGCCGAGCACCTCCTCGACGGGGGTGGCGGCGTCGAAGGCGTGCAGCTGGAAGAGGTCGAGGTGGTCGGTGCCGAGGCGGCGCAGGGCGGCGTCGACGGCGGTGGTGAGGCGTGCGCGGGAGGTGCCGGCGTCGTTGGGGCCGTCGCCGGTGGGCAGGCCGGCCTTGGTGGAGATCAGCACCTGGTCGCGGCGGCCCTTGATCGCCTGGCCGAGGACCTCCTCGGAGGCGCCGTCGGAGTAGACGTCGGCGGTGTCGAACAGGGTGACGCCGGCGTCGATGGCGATGTCCAGCAGGCGGCGCGCGTCCTGGGCGTCGCTGGTGCCCCAGGCGCCGAACAGCGGGCCGCGGCCGCCGAAGGTGCCGGTGCCGAGGGAGAGCGCGGGGACGGTGAGGCCGGACGCGCCGAGGCGGCGGTACTCCATGAGAGGTGTTCCCTTCGCTAACGGGACTTCTGTGCCGTTAAGATGTCTCGACCCTAGCACTGTCACGCTCACTAATGGAACAGGAGTCCCGTTAATGACAACCTCGGGCATGCAGCGACCCGGCGGCCGGACCGCCCGCGTCCGGATCGCCGTCCTCAAGGCCGCCGAGGACGCCCTGGTCGAGGTCGGCTTCGCCGGGCTCGACCTCGGTGACGTCGCCCGCCGCGCCGAGGTCGGCCGCACCACCGTCTACCGGCGCTGGGGCTCCGTCGGCGCCCTGCTCGCCGACCTGCTCACCGACATGGCCGAACAGTCCCTCCCGCGCGCCCGCACCGGCTCCCTCGCCGAGGACCTCCGCACCAACGCCCGCCTGGTCGCCCGCACCCTCGCAGACCCCCGGCAGGGCGCCCTCTTCCGCGCCGTCCTCGTCGCCGCCGCCTGCGACCACGATGCCGCCGAGGCCCTGCACCGCTTCTACCGCGCCCGGGTGGAGGAGTGGGCCCCGTGCGTCACCGAGGCCGTCGACCGCGGCGAGCTCCCGCCCGACACCGACCCCGTCGAGGTCGTCCGCGCCGTCTCCGCCCCCCTCTACTACCGGATGCTCACCACCCCCGACCCCCTCGACGAGGCAACCGCCGACCGCGCCGCCGCCACCACCCTCGCCGCCGCCCATGCGGGGGCCTTCCGGCGCCCGGCGTGATCCGAAGGACTCGCCCTAGCCGGTCGGGCCGGCGGGGCCACCCGGGCCGGCGGGGCCGGCGGGTTCGTTGAGGGGGGTGGGTTCGCCGATGGGGGTGGCGGGGGCGGTGTGCTGTTCGATGAAGGTGCGGGCCTGGTCGGGGGTGAGGGGGCGGGCGAAGAGGTAGCCCTGGCCGAGGGGGCAGCCCATGGCGGCGAGGAGGTCGCGCTGGTCGGTGTGTTCGATGCCCTCGGCGATGACCTGGACGCCCAGGGTGTCGGCGATCCTCGCGATGCCCTCCACCAGGGCGTACTGCTGCTGGGAGTGGCCGAGGCCGTCGATGAAGGACTTGTCGATCTTCAGGATCGAGATCGGGAACTCGCGCAGGTAGGAGAGCGAGGAGTAGCCGGTGCCGAAGTCGTCGATGGCGATGCCGACGCCGAGGTCGCCCAGGGTGCGCATATCGGTGTGGACGCGGTCGTCCCGGCGCATCAGGACGGACTCGGTGAGCTCCAGGACCAGTGACTGCGGCGGGATCCCGGAGGAGCGGATCGCGCCGCGCACCACGTCCACGAAGCCCGGGTCGCGGAACTGGCGGGCCGAGACGTTGACGTTGACCCGCAGCGGCGGCAGGCCGACGGCGGCGCGGGCGGCGGAGCTGGCGGCGTGCCAGGCGGCCGTCTCCTGGGCGGCGCGCTCCAGTACCCAGGCGCCGAGCGGCACGATCTGGCCGCTCTCCTCGGCGAGGGCGATGAACTCGTCCGGCAGCACCATGCCGCGCCGGTCGTGCGGCCAGCGCACCAGCGCCTCGAAGGCCACCAGCGCCCCCGAGGCCAGGTCGACGATCGGCTGGTAGTACAGCCGGAACGCGGACTCGGCGATCGCGGTGTCCAGGTTCTCGTTCAGCTCGTGCCGCGCCACCAGGCCCGCCTGCAGCGACGGCTGGTAGTGGCACCACTGCCGCTTGCCCGCCGACTTCGCCGAGTACAGGGCCAGGTCCGCGTGGCTCAGCAGCTCGGTGGCGTCCACGCTGTCCTCCGTCGTCGCCACCCCGATGCTGGCCGAGACCCGCACCGCGCCCGCGCTCAGCCGGAACGGCTCGGCGAACGCCGCCAGCACGCCGTCCGCGAGCGCCCCGACGTCGGCCGGCGCCAGTGCGTCCTCCACCAGCACCGCGAACTCGTCGCCGCCGAGGCGTGCCGCCGTGTCCGAGGTGCGCAGCGCCGTCGACACCCGGAGCGAGACGGCGATCAGCAGCTCGTCCCCGACCGCGTGCCCCTGGGTGTCGTTGACCATCTTGAAGTCGTCCAGGTCGAGGAAGAGCACCCCGGTGACGGCCCCGCTGCGCTCGCCCCGGGAGAGCGCGTGGCTCACCCGGTCCAGGAACAGCACCCGGTTCGCCAGGCCGGTCAGCGAGTCGTGGAAGGCCCGGTGGGTGAGCTCGCGCTCCATCTTCCGCTGCTCGGTGACGTCGCGCAGGGTGAGCACCAGCCCGTCCACCGTCGGATCGGCCCGCAGGTCGTTCGAGTGCACCTCGACCTCGATCGGGGTGCCGTCGGCGCGCAGCAGCCGCCAGTGGTCGCGCTGGGAGTCCAGCGCGGAACGGCCGGGGCGCGAGGCGGCGAGGCTGGAGTCCCGGCTGCGCATCCGCGCCAGCGCCTTGCCGACCGACCGGCTGTCCTCGGTCGGGACGAGGTCGGTGATCAGGGTGCCGGGCAGGCTCGGGTAGCCGAGGACGCGCTCGGCGGAGGAGCCCGAGGCGTAGCGGACGGAGTCGTCGGAGTCGAGGATCAGGATGACGTCGCTGGCGCTCTGCACCAGGGTGCGGAAGTAGGCCTCGCTGTCCCGCCGGGTGATCTCCTGGCTCAGCATGACGCGCTCGACGGCGAACGCGGCCTGGCCGGCCAGGATCTCCAGCGAACCCCAGAGGCTGGCCAGCTCCTGCTCGGTGCCGGTGACGATGAGGGCGCCGATCAGCGGGTCCCCGGACGGGCGCTCGGCCAGGGTGAGCGGGCACAGCAGGGCGCTCGGCATGCCGTTCAGCCGGGTGGCGAGGCCGTTGCCGATGTCCTCGACGGACAGCAGCCTGGTCTCCCGGTAGGCGGCGAGGGCGAGCACCTCGTCGGACTCGTGCTCGGCGCCGAGCAGGTGGCGGTCGGCGCCGCGCTCGGCGTGCCGCACGTGCAGGACGCCGCCCTCGGTGACGGCGAGCAGCGCCACATGGCCGGGTTCGGTGGGCATCAGGGTGGAGGCGGCGGCCTGGACGGCGTCGGCGACCTCCTCGACCGTGACGGCCGAGGTGAGGGCGGAGCCCGCGACCCGCAGGGCGCGTTCCCTGGCGACGGCCTGGCGGCGGGCGCGCACCACGACCGCCAGCCGGGCGAGCACGAGCAGGTAGATCACGGCGGAGAAGGCGCCGATCACCCCGGCGTTGCTGGTGTTGCCCGCGCCGGCCTCGATGATCAGGATGGTCGGCGCGATCAGTGAGGCCGCGGTGAGCAGGGCCAGCCGGCCGGGGCTGAGATCCGGCTGCTGGCTGGGGATGGGTCTGGTCAGCTCGACCATGGACGGGTGCAGGGCGGCCGCGCCCCAGGCGGTGTAGAAGGCGGCCCAGCCGAAGTCCACGGGGGTGCCGATGTGCCAGTTGCCGTGCAGCACGATCAGTCCGTAGGCGATGTCGGAGACCAGGAGGCCGACGGTGCCGACGGCGAGCAGTTGGAGGGAGCGGCTGACGCCGCCCCGTGGCACGACCAGACGGAGCAGCAGGGCCAGCACCACGACGTCGCCCAGCGGGTAGGCGATCGAGACGGCTTTCTGGAACCAGCCGAGGTCGGGGTTCCGCGCGTAGGGGAGGATCAGGTAGATCCAGACCAGCAGCGCCAGACCCATGGTGAGGATGAGCGCGTCCAGCAGGCTGGCCCGGTCCTGATGCGCGGTCCGCCAGCGGATGAAGCCCAACACGCCTGCCGCGTACAGCAGGTACTCGGCCAGGTAGAAGCCGTCGGCGATGGACGGGAACGGGCTGCCCAGGTGCAGGAACTGCATCTGGATGACCTGGACCACCTCGCCCGCCGTGAAGCTGAGGTTGGCGAGCGCCAGCAGGTACCAGTACCGGGCGTGCGAGGGGTGGTTGAGGCGGACGCCGACCACGATGGCGGCGACGCCGCCCAGGCCGATACCCGTCCACCAGATGATCCGCTGAGAGGGATTGGCGTAGTAGATGCCGGTGAACAGCACCATCCACGCCAGGTAACAGGCCATCAGGCGTTGGCGCCGACGTGTCAACGAGCTACCTCCTCCGCGACATCACCCTGGACGCCCGTGGTGACGGGTGGTGGGATTTCCGGGCAGGGGCTCGCGAGCGCCCGGGCCGGGCCGGGGTGGTCCGGTCGGACGTTCGAAATGGGCCTTGAGTGCGTATAGTCGGAAATGTCGCACCTCCCAGCATTCTGCCGCCACAGCACGAGGTCAAGCCGGTGGATGAAGCAGTGGACAGCGCACGGGGAGTACGTGCCGGAGCGGGCTCCGGACGTCACGCCGTGTTGGTCAACGAGGACGGTCAGTATACGATCTGGCCCGGGGACTTCACGGTCCCGGGCGGATGGCGGACGGTCTTCGGGCCCGCCGAACGGGCGGAGTGCCGTCGCTACGTCGAGCGTGAGTGGCGTGCGCCGGGGCTCGGCCTGGGCCCGGGCGGCCCCGGGGCCGCCGTCGACGGTCGTGGCGGTCGTGGCGCCGGTAGCGGCGGCAGCGACGCCGGTCGCGCCGGTCCGACGGGCCGCGCGGACACCGTGCACGGGCTGGTCCGGGCCCGGGCGGCGCACGACCCGGACGCCCTGGCCGTGGTCACCGACGAGGAGACGCTCACCTACCGTGAGCTGGACACCCGCAGTGACCGGCTGGCGGGCGTGTTGCGCGGCCTGGGCGTCGGCCCGGAGCGGGTCGTCCCGGTCTGCCTGGAGCGCGGCGCGGACCTGGTGACCGCCCTGCTCGGCGTGCTCAAGGCGGGCGGCGCCTTCCTGCCGCTGGACCCGGCGCATCCGCGGCGGCGGCTGGCCCGGCTGGTCGAGGACTGCGGGGCCGAGGTGGTGGTCTCGGCGGACGGACGGGCCTTCCCGGGGGTGCGGGCGGTGGCGCCGGACGGGGGCGGGGACGAGGGAACCGAGGTGGGAGGGGGTGAGGGAACCGAGCTGGGCGGGGACCCGGTCGGCCCGGACGACCTCGCCTATCTGATCTACACCTCGGGGACCACCGGAACCCCCAAGGGCGTGCCGGTCACCCACCGCTCGCTGGTCTTCACCCTGGGCCGGGTGGTCCACGCCTACGGGCTCACTCCGCACGACCGTGTCCTCCAACTGGCCGCACTCGGCTTCGACACCTCGCTGGAGCAGGTCTTCGCGACCCTGACCGCAGGCGCCACCCTGGTGCTCGGCGGCGCCCGCACCTGGGCACCCACCGAGCTGGCCCACCGGATGCGCGAGCTGCGGCTGACCGTCGCCGACCTCACGCCCGCGTACTGGCACCACCTGCTCGGCCTGTTCCCGCCGGGCGGGCCCGCGCCGGAGGGCCTGCGGCTGATCATCGTGGGCGGCGACACCGTGCACGCCGACGACTGCCGGGCCTGCCTGGAGCGGCTGCCGGGGGTCCGGCTGGTCAACGCCTACGGGGTGACCGAGGCGGCCGTGACCTCCACGCTCTGTGAACTCACGCCGGAGGCGCTGGAGCCCGGGGCGCAGCACGCCGGTCCCGGCCATCCGTCCGCCGCGCCGGTCCCGATCGGGCGTCCGCTGCCCGGGGTGCGGGTGCACCTGCTGGACGCCCGGCTCAGCCCCGTGCCGCCCGGTGAGAAGGGCGAGATCTATCTCGGCGGCCCCGGGCTGGCCCGCGGCTACTGGCGGGCGCCCGGG
>NZ_JZWY01000374.1:0-3073 GCF_000966955.1 Streptomyces sp. NRRL S-495 | reverse complement strand
CCTTCCTGCCGGACCCGTACGCGCCCGAGCCCGGGGAGCGCATGTACCGCACCGGCGACGCCGGCCGCTGGCGGGCGGACGGCAACCTGGAGATCCTCGGCCGCTTCGACGACCAGCTGAAGGTCCGCGGCCACCGGGTCGACCCCGCCGAGGTCGAATCCGTGCTCGCCGCCCACCCCGACGTCCGGCAGGCCCGGGTCGCCGCCGACGGCAGTGCCGACGGCAGCCGCGTGCTCATCGCCTACTACACGCTCACCGAACGCGCCTTGTCCGGACCTCACGCCCGGCGCGGACGGATCCGCTCCTACCTGGCCGAACGGCTGCCGGACTTCATGGTCCCGGCGGACTTCGTGCTCCTCGACAGCATGCCGCTCACCCCGGCCGGGAAGATCGACCGCCGCCGGCTGCCCGACGCCCGGCCGCAGCTGCAGCGGCGGGACGGCCAGGAGGCGGCCGGGGGCGGCGACCCGACCGGCGCACGCCGGGCCGGAGCCGCGCGCGGGTCCGGGGTCGGTGCCCGGGTCGGTGCCGGTGCCGGCGCCGGGGTCGGGGTCGGGGTCGGCACAGTTTCGCCGAACGGCTCGGCCCCGAACGGCTCGGCCCCGGCCGGGGGCACCGGCTCCGCCCTTGAGTCGGGCGTCGCCCAGCTGTGGTCCGAACTCCTCGGCGTCGAGGAGGTCGGACCGGAGGACGACTTCTTCGACCTCGGCGGCAACTCCCTGCTCGCCATGGAGATGCTCGCCCGCGCCCGGATCATGTTCGGCATCGACGTCACCCGGATCCGCTTCCTCACCCGTTCGCTGCTGCGCGACGCCACCCTGAGAGCCTTCGCCGCCGACACCCTCGCGGCCCGCACCGGCGGCCCGGCTCGTATCGCCGGTACCGCCCGGGCCCAGGACCCCACGGGCGGCGACCGCGACGTCGATGGCAGCGACGGCGACGGCGACGGCGACGTCGACGGCAGCGACCGCGACCGCGACGGCAGCGGCGAGGCCGCCGTCGACTGGGTCGCCGAAGCCCGCCTGGACACACCCGTCCGGCAGTCCTGGAGCCCCGCGCCGTCCCGCGCCGAACCCACCGAGATCCTCCTCACCGGCGCCACCGGCTTCTGCGGCGCCCACCTGCTCGACGCCCTGCTGCACACCACCGACGCCCGCATCCACTGCCTGGTCCGCGCCCCCGACGAGGAACACGCCCTGGAACGCCTCCGCGCCGCCCAGCAGCGCTTCCTCCGCCAGGACCTCGCCGACCGCCGCGTCGTCCCGCTCGTCGGCGACCTCGCCGAACCCCTGCTCGGCCTCACCCAGCAGCGCTTCGAACACCTCGCCAACACCTTGGACGCCATCCACCACCTCGGCGGCCAGGTCAACTTCATCTACCCCTACCACCAGCTGCGCGGCGCCAACGTCGACGGCACCCGCGAGATCGTCCGGCTCGCCGGGCACTCGCGCGGCATACCCGTCCACTACCTGTCCACCCTCGCCGTGGTGGCGGGCTTCGGCGCGGCGGGCATCGGCGAGGTCACCGAACGGACCCCGCTCGCCCACGCCGACCGGCTCGCCGTCGGCTACGTCGAGAGCAAGTGGGTCGCCGAACAGCTCCTGCACCAGGCCGCCGAGGCCGGGCTGCCGGTCACCGTGCTGCGCACCAACGACGTCACCGGCGACCTCCGCACCGGCGTGATGAACACCGGCACCGAGATGTGCGCGCTGATCAAGTACATGGCCGAGAGCGGGAGTTGCCCGGCCGTCCGGCTGCCGCTCGACTTCGTCCCGGCCGACCGGTTCAGCCGCGCGATCTGCCACATCGTCACCCACGCACCCGCCATCGGCGAGGTCTACCACCTGACCTCGCCCGGCCCGGCGGACCTCCCCGAACTCGCCGAACGGCTGCGCGCCCGGGGCCACCCCGTCGACGAAGTCCCGTACGAGCAGTGGGTGCAGGGCCTGGTCCGGTTCGCCGCCGGGCACCCCACCCACCCGATGACGCCGTTCGTCCCGCTCTTCGTCGACCGCGTGCCCGGCACCGAACTGTCCATCAGCGAGATGTACTTCCGCCCCACCTTCCCGCGCTTCGACCGGGCCAACACCGAACAGGCCCTGGCCGGCAGCGGCGTGGTGCTGCCCGCCGTCGACGGCGGCCTGCTGGACTTCTACCTCGACCGGCTGACGGCGGAGGGCTTCCTCTCCCCGCCGATCGGCACCGCGCCGCTCGGGGCGGTCCGATGACCGCCACCACCCCCGAGGAGCTCTTCGCGACGGTGGACGTGGCCCGTGCCCCCGCCGACGGACCGGCGGCGTTCGGCGGCGACCTCGCGCCCGGCACCCTGCTCGCCGCCTACCGGCACGGGCTGTTCCCGCTCCCGGCCGCCGACGACTACGCGAGCGCCTTCAACGAGGCCCGCCACGAGGAGGCGGTGGAGGCCGGCCGGATCGCCCTGCTGCCGGGGCCCGCGGACGCGGACCCGTACGCGCTCGCCTGGTGGTCGCCCGACCCCCGCCCCGTCCTCGCCGCCGACGGCGTGCGCCTCGGTCGCAAGCTCTCCCGGCTGCTGCGCAACCGGCTGGACTGGTCGACCACCGCCGACGCCGCCTTCGAGCAGGTGCTCGCGGCCTGCGCCGAGGGCCGCGAACCCCCGTGGCTCACCCGGGAACTGCGGGAGGCGCTCACCGCCCTGCACCGGCTGGGCGCGGCCCACAGCGTCGAGGTGTGGGAGGAGGGGGAGCTGGTCGGAGGGGTGTTCGGGATCGCGGTCGGGCCGGTGCTCAGCCTGGACTCGATGTTCCACCGCCGCCCGGACGCCGCCCGGGTCGCGGTCGCCGACCTCGCCGCCCGCTTCGCCGCCGTCGGCGGCCGGCTGCTCGACGCCCAGTGGGACTCCCCGCACGTGCGCTCCCTCGGCGCCGCCCCGCAGCCCCGGGCCCACTACCTCGCCGCGCTCGCCGCCGGGGCCGGGCCGGGGACGCCGCTGGACACCGCCAGGCTCCCGGCCGTCCGGCTGGCCCCCGCGAAGCCCCGCCCGCCGTGGCCGCCCGGTCACCGGCACGGGCGCGGACACGGGCACGGGCACCGT
>NZ_JZWY01000373.1:0-11490 GCF_000966955.1 Streptomyces sp. NRRL S-495 | reverse complement strand
ACGAGTCGGCGGCTCGTCGGCGGCGCGCCGGTGGCGCCTCGGGCCCGGCCGCGGATGACCCGGCCGCCGTCGGCCGGTTTCGGGGCGGGTGGTGGTGGGCACGGTGGCGGGCATGCTGTCGGTAGTGGTCGCCCCCTGGGGCGGGGAGCCGGTGTTCGAGCGCGGCGGGGACGAGCCGCACGACGCCGCGAGCACGATGAAGATCGCCGTCCTGGCCGCCCTGCACCGCGCCGGGGCCGACCTCGACGAGGCCGTGCCGGTGGTGAACTCCTTCGTGTCGCGGGCGGGCGGGGAGTTCGCCAACGATCCGGACCGGGACAGCGACCCCGTCCCGTGGCGGCTCCTCGGCGGCACCGCGCCGCTGGGCCTGCTTGCCGAGCGGATGATCACCCACTCGTCCAACCTCGCCACGAACCTCTGCCTCGCCCGGGCCGGTCACCAGGCCGTCGCGGAGGTCTGGCGGCGCGCGGGCGCCACCCGGAGCGGCAGTCCGCGCGGGATCGAGGACTACCCGGCGCGGGACGCGGGCCTGCACAACCGGGTGACGGCCCGCGACCTCGTCCGGCTGCTCCAGTCCCTGGCCGGGGAGCCGGAGTTGCTCGCGCTGCTGGAGCGCAACGCGTTCCGGGTCGACCTCGCGGCCGGGCTGCCGCCGGGGACCGGGGTCGCGTTCAAGAACGGCTGGATCCCCGGCGCGCGGCACTGCGTGGGTCTGGTGCGGCCCGAGGACTGCCCGCCGTACCTGCTGGCCGTCTGCTACACCGGCCCGCTGGCCTCCGGTGCGGACGGGGCGGAGGACGATCCGGCGGCCCGGCTGCTCGCCCGGGTCTCGGCGGCGGTCTGGGCCCGCCGGCACTCGGTCACCGGCGCGCCGGCCGCCGGCTGACACCCGAGGGCGGTCGGCCGGCGGCCGGCGGAGAGTCGGTAAGTCGGCCTGTCAGCCCGTCAGTAGGGCTTCACCAGGAAGTGCGCCGCGCCCGGGATGCCGACCTTCAGCAGCTCGTCCTCCTCCGGCGTGGTCGGCGTGCCGGTCTCCTGCTTGAGGATCGCCCGGGACAGCGCCTGCACCCACATGGCGCGCGGCCGGCGGCGCTCCTCCCAGGCGGCCAGCGCGGCGGGCACCGTCTCCGCCGCGTCCAGGCTCTGGGCGAGGACGAGCGCGTCCTCGACGGCCATCGCCGCGCCCTGGGCCAGGTGCGGGGTGGAGGCGTGCGCCGCGTCGCCGGCCAGGACCACTCGGCCGACGTGCCACGGCTCCTCGACGGTGACCTGCGAGATCCGCGAGTAGACCACCGCGGCCGGGTCGGTCACCTGCGCCAGCGCCTCGGCGATCGGCCCGCCGAAGCCCGCCAGCCGCTCGCGCAGCTGCTCGTGGGCCTGCTCCTGGTCCGGCCGGAAGTCCTCGGCCTCGGCGAACACCGAGCCCAGGTACATGAGGTCGTCGCTGATCGGGGTGAGCAGCGCCTTGGCCTTCAGGTTGCCGGTGGACATCACCACACCCTGCACCTCGGGCGAACGCGGCAGGGTGACACGCCAGTTGGCGAAGCCGGTGTACTCGGGCGCGTACTTCTCGCCGTAGAGCCGCTTGCGCAGCGGCGAGCCGATGCCGTCGAAGCCGACCACCAGGTCGTAGCGCTCGCTGCTGCCGTCGCTCAGGGTGACCGCCACCTGCTCGCCCTCGTCGGCGAGTTCGGTGATCGTGGTGCCGAACCGCAGGGTCGCCCCGGCGGCGGTGGCGGCCTCGCCCAGCACCCGGGCCAGCGCGGGGCGGGGGATGCCGTTGTTGGACGGTGCCCCGTCCATCCGCGGCTGCGGGATCTTCGCGAGGATGCCGCCGGTCGGGTCGCAGATGGTGAGCACCTCCCACTCGAACCCGGCTGCCAGGCACTGCTCCAGCACACCGATCTCGCGCATCACGTGCAGCGCGTTGGACGGCTGGATGATGCCGACGCCCAGGGCCTCCAGGGCGTCGCGCAGCTCGACGACGTCGACCCGGTGGCCGCGGCGGGCGAGGGCGGTGGCCGCGGTCAGGCCGCCTATGCCGCCGCCGTGGACGAGGACGCGCAGGGGTGGGGTCATGACGGGGTGCTCCAAGGTGTGGTGGGAGAGAGGTGGGGAAACGTTTCAGCGGACCGGCGCGCCGGCCGACAGCTCCATGAGGTGGTCGACCAGCGCGAGCAGCAGGTCCCGCCCGAACGACCGCACCCGCACGTCCCCGATCAGCATCGGGACCTGCGGGTCGAGGTCGAGGGCGGCCCGGATCTCGTCCGCCGTACGGGTGTTGTGGCCGTGGAAGCAGTTGATCGCGACCACGAACGGGATGCCCCGGCTCTCGAAGAAGTCGATCGAGGCGAAGCTGGTGTCCAGCCGGCGGGTGTCGGCGATCACGACGCCGCCGAGCGCGCCGTTCACCAGGTCGTTCCACATGAACCAGAAGCGCTCCTGTCCGGGCGTGCCGAACAGGTAGACCACCAGCTCCGGGTTGACGGTGATCCGCCCGAAGTCCAGGGCGACCGTGGTGGTCTCCTTGTTGTCCACCCCGGCCAGGTCGTCGACGCCCTCACTGGCGCGGGTCAGGTACTCCTCGGTGCGCAGCGGCGCGACCTCGCTCACCGCGCCGACCAGGGTGGTCTTGCCGACCCCGAAGCCGCCGGCGATGAGGATCTTGACGGCCGCGGCGACGGCGGTGGCGGTGGCAGGGGCGGGGGAGGAGGGCGAGGAGGAGGGAGAGGAGGGGCGAGGTGCGGATGGTGCCATGGTTCAGAGCCTCCGGAGTCCTTCACGTACGGCCGTCAGCAGCCCGAGGTCCAGACCGCCGTCCCCGGCGGCCCGGGCCACCGAGATCGGGGCCCGGGCCAACAGCATTCCCTGGGCGATCAGGTCGCCCAGGAGGATCTTGGTGACCGACACCGGCAGGTTGAGTCCGGCGGCCACCTCGGCCACCGCGGCCGGCCGGCGGCACCGTTCGAGGATCAGCCGGTGCTCCGGCTGGAGCCCGCGCGGACCGGACGACCGGGTGGCGAGCGCCTGGTCCGCGAGCTCCTCCACCGTGGTCATCAGCGTGATCAGGGTGAGGTCGTCGCGCTCCGGCGCCGTCCGGCCGCGGGTGATGGTGTAGGGGCGCACCATCGTGCCCGCGCCGTAGTCGTCGTCCTCGTCCTCTTCGGGCAGCTCGCTCCAGTGCGGCCTCACCGGGGATTCACCCCCGGTTCCTGGCGGCGAAGGCGTCGAACTCGCTGCGGACCGGCGTGGTGAGCTTCTGGCCGACCTGCTGGACGAGCTGGTGCATGGCCACCGACATCACCTCGGCGTCGACCTCCTGGTCGGCGACCACGGCCAGGTGGGTGCCCTGCGCGGCGGCGATGACGAACAGCCAGACCTCGGCCAGCTCGACGATCACCTGGTGGACCGGGCCGCCGTCGAACAGCTGGCCGATGCCCCGGGCGAGGCTCTGCTGACCGGTGGCCACGGCGGCCAGCCGCTCGGCGTCGGACCGCTCGATGGTGCGGGAGTGGCTGACCACCAGGCCGTCGTCGGAGAGCAGCACGGCGCTTCTCGTCCCGGGGACCGTGTCGACAAGTCCGTCCAGCAGCCAGTCGAGGTCCTGGTGGGTGGCGATGGTGCGGTTCATGACTGCTCTTCCGTCCTCGTGGTTCGGGGGTCCGCGGCCGGGAGGGCCCAGGGGGAGGGACCCGGCGCGGGAGTCGGGGTTCCGGTGGCCGTGGGGGAGGCCGGGCCGGACGGGGGGAGGGTGCCGCGCCCCGGTGGCAGGGCGCCGGCCGCGGGGCCGCCGGCGGGGGACCGGTCCTCCGCGGTGCCGAGGCCGCGGGCGGCCCGGGACTGGCGCTGGAAGGCGCCGACCGTGGCACCGGAGCGGCGCGGCGGGCGCTGGAACGGGCCCTCGGCGGTTCCGGATCCGGGGGCGTTGCCGGTCGCGTTCCCGAAGCCGGATCCGTAGCCGGTTCCGAAGCCCGGTCCGTAGCCGGTTCCGGTGCCCGTCCCGGCCGCGCCGTACGGGGTGCGGGGCGGCGGCGGGATGCGCAGCTCGGCGGCCAGGCTGGCCTGGCGCACCCGCTGGGGCAGTGGCGGCTGGAGACCGCTGCTCGGGGCGCCCGGGGCGCCCGGGGCGCTCGGGGCCTCGGCCGGGGGGTCGGCCGGTGCGACGGCGGACCCGGGGAGCGGGTTCGCCGGCTGCCCGTCGTGCTGCCGCCGCTCCGCCAACCGGTAGTGGTCGGCGGGCCGGTACTGCTCGTCGGCGTACGGCGCTTCGGCGGGCATCACCGTCGCGTAGGCGATGTCCGGGTAGGCGGGAGGGGCGTCCCCGGCGGAGTGGGGGGAGGTGTCGTAGGGCTGCCCGTCGTAGCCGAAGCCGTCCCCGGCGGGGGCCGGCGAACCGTGCTCGACCGGCTGGCCGTGCTCGGCCGGCGGGTGCAGATAGCCGTCCGCCTCGACGCCGGGGAAGGCGCCGTCGCGCTCGCCGAAGACGTCATGCGCGTCGAAGACGTCGGAAGTACCGAAGCCGTCGGGCTCGCCGAAGCCGTCGTCGTGCTTCCCGAAGTCGATTCGGACCGGGGCGCCGAGGAGCTCGTCGTCCGACGGGGGCACGTACTCGACGTACCCGAACGCCTGGGCCTGGGAAGGTGCCTGGGCGCCGGAGGCCGCGCCGGGGGTGACCACGGGGGCGCTGCCGGCGGAGAACCAGTCGCCGCCGGCCTGGCCGGGGTGCGGAGCGGCGTCCGTCTGGGCCGCGCGCTCCTCCTCCTCGTCCACCGCGACGACCGCCGACGAGGTCGTGGTGTCCGCCGTCCGCACGGGCTCCGTCGTGGCCGGGACCGCCGGGGAGGGCATCTCGGTCACCGAGGCGAGCGGCACGGGCGACTGGGCCCGGTCCGCCGGACGCTGCCGCCGGGCGAGCGGGATCGGCGTGACCGCCGCGTTGTCCGGCAGCCCGGAGTCGCCGTCGAGGATCAGCTCGCCGGGGACGAGCACGACCACCCTGGTCCCGCCGAACGCCGACGGCCGGAACTCGATCTGCAGGCCGATCGCCGACGCCAGCCGGGCCACCACGTGGAAGCCGAGGCGGATGTCGTCGCCGCGCGCCAGCATGTCCGTACGGGGCGCCTCGTCCGCGAGCGCGGCGGCCATCAGGGCGTTGGCCGTGTCGTACTGCTCCGGGTCCATGCCCAGGCCGCGGTCCTCGATCTCGATCGCGAGCCCGCGGCCGACCACGGCCGCCCGGACGTCGACCGGCGTCGGCGGCTTGGAGAAGCTCGCCGCGTTCTCCATCAGCTCGGCGACCACGTGCGCGATCGGGCCGACCGCCCGCTCGGAGAGCCACGGGTGGCCCTCGACGTCCAGCACGATGCGGCGGTACTCCTGGACCTCGCCCTGCGCGGCGCGCAGCACGTCCAGCAGCGGCACCGGCTTGCGCCACTTCCGCTGCGGCTGGCCGCCGGCCATGATGACCAGGTTCTCCTCGTAGCGGCGCAGGCGGGCGGTCAGGTGGTCGAGGTCGAACAGGCCCTCCAGGACCTCCGGGTCCTCGTGCCGCCGCTCCAGGGCGTCCAGCTTGCGCAGCTGCTGACCGATCAGCAGCTGGGTGCGGCGGGCGATCCGCTGGAGCAGCCGCTCGAAGCCCCGGTGCTGCTCGGCCTGCCGGACGGCGGCCCCCAGCGCGGAGGTGCGGGCGAGGTTCATGGCCTGGCCGAGCTGCGCCAGCTCGTCGCCGCCGCGGGCGTGCGCCCCGGCGGTGATCGCCCGGCTCTCCGCCTCGACGTCCACCTGCTCACCGCGGGCCAGCCGCTCGACCACCTCGGGCAGGGTGTGCTCCATGTCCTGCGCCTGGGCGTGCAGGTCGTTGATCCGGCGGCGCAGCGAGCGGGTCAGCCGCCAGCTGGCGAGGACCACGACGATCACCGCGAGCAGACCGATCACCGAGGTCAGCGCGACCCGGGTGAGCAGCGAGAGGATCGAGCCCTTGCCGACCTCGACCACGCCCTCGGTACGGGTCTCGATGACCTTCACCAGCTGCGGGTTGACCTGGTCGACGGCCTGCCGCCACTGGTCCTGGAGCTGCGGCAGCCGGACGGTGCCGGTGGCGTCGGCGACGGCCGGGCGGGTGAGCGCCTGCTCGACGGCGGCCTTGGCCTGCCACGCCGGACCGCTCATCAGCTCGGACCAGGCGGCCCGCTCGCCGGCCGGCACATAGGGCACGACCTGGACGGTGAACAGGTGGTCCTGGGCGCCGATCGCCTGCTGCACGAGCTGGTAGTCGGAGGCGCTGAGCTTGCCGGACGGCCAGCCCCGGGCCAGGATCGCGTCCTCGCGGGCCAGCATCTCCTTGGCCCAGAACGAGTTGACCAGGGTCTTGGAGATCCAGGTGACCTCACCGGTGTCGACATGGCTGAGCGCGGTGAACAGCCGCAGGTCGACCGCGATCAGGTCGGTGTAGTACGCGTAGACGCCCTGCTGGTCGGTGGTGCCCTTGTCGACGAGGGCCCGCTGGTCGCCCAGCTTCTCCATCGCGCGCCGGGCCTCGGCGACGGCCGTGCGCACCTCGGTGG
Organism: Streptomyces sp. NRRL S-495; assembly: GCF_000966955.1. Lineage (NCBI taxonomy): Bacteria > Bacillati > Actinomycetota > Actinomycetes > Kitasatosporales > Streptomycetaceae > Streptomyces > Streptomyces sp. NRRL S-495. Next base: position 4,927 of record NZ_JZWY01000373.1, on the reverse strand, counting down.
GCGCGCTGTCGGCGGTCTCGCCGGACAGGGTCTGGAACTTCTCCACGGCCTCGTCGGTCAGCTGGCGCTGGCGCTTCAGCTGGTCGGTGACGCTGCCGGGCCGGGCGAGCGCCTCGGCGCTGAGCCGGCGCTCCTCCTGGAGGTTGTAGTAGACGATGTTGGACGGCTGTCCTGCCTTCTGTGCCAGCAGGCCCTGGGCGGCCAGGCGCTGGAAGTCGAAGAAGGTCACGCCGCTGGTGACCGCCCAGAGGGCGGCCAGGGCGATGCTGGGGACGAGGGCCAGGACGAGCAGAGCCGTCCGCAGCGACAGGCGCGGTCGACGCCTGCGGGGGGCCTTCGGCGTCGGGGGCCGCCGATTCGCACGCGCGCGCAGAGCTGACTCCTTGGGGCTGGCGGTCGGCCTGCGAGGGTCGGACCGTCCGGGGCACGGGCTTTATGACGAAGCGATACTAGTCATACGGTGTGTTAGGAGTGAAAGCCCGTTCGATCTTCGGGCAGTGCACACACAAGTCCTTAACATCGCGGTAGTACGCGGTTCACGCCCGGACAGGGTCTCCCGGCGGTGCTCCGGCACTCCTCCGGGGCCGGTCGGACGGTGTCTGCCGCCGGTTCGCCCCGCTGTCGGGACGTGCCCGTCGGAGGAAGAACGGGAAGGCCCCCGGCGGAGGTTCACCGCCGGGGTTCCCGACCGGGGTTCCCGACCGGCGTTCCCGACCGGCGTTCACAGCCGGGACCGCGGCCTCGCCGCTCGGCCCCGGGACGGGTGGGGGAGGATGGTGCCATGACCGACGACAGCCTGCCCGTCCGCAGCCGGGCGGTGGCCGACGCACTCGCCGAGGCCGGACTTCCCGGCGAGGTCCGCGTCCTGCCGGACTCCGCCCGCACCGCCGCCGAAGCCGCCGCAGCCCTGGGCTGCGAGGTCGGCGCCATCGCCAACAGCCTGGTGTTCGTCTGCGACGGCGCGCCGCTGCTCGTGATGACCAGCGGCGCCCACCGCGTCGACACCGACCATCTCGCCCGCGAACTGGCCACCGGCCCGATCACCCGGGCGAGCGCCGCGCAGGTCCGGGAGGCCACCGGCCAGGCCATCGGCGGAGTCGCCCCGGTCGGCCACCCCGCGCCGCTGCGCACGGTCGTGGACACCGCCCTCGCCGGCCACGCCCTGCTGTGGGCCGCCGCCGGGCACCCGCACACCGTGGTGCCGATGACGTACGGGGAACTGCTGGAGCTGACCGGCGGCACCCCGTCGACGGTGGTGCCGCCGGTGTAGCGGACCCGGGGCTCGGCGTGCCCGGGGTCCGGCGGGCCCCGGGTCGCCCCCGGGGCCGCCGGCAAGGTGTTACGCGATGCCGAACGCGGCGGCCCAGCGGGCCGGCCCGGACGGCAGCGGGTGCCGGGCCGGGTCCAGGCTCAGGGCCATCCACGCCTCGTCCGGCGCGTCGACGGTGAGCGTGATGCCGTGCTCCGAGGCCCGGCCGAAGCCGAACCGCGGGTAGTACCACGGGTGCCCGAGCAGGATCACGAACCGCTCGCCCCGGGCGCGGGCGGCGTCGAGTCCGGCCCGTACGAGGGCGGAGCCGGCGCCGGACCGCTGGTGGTCGGGGTGCACGGACACCGGACCCATCGCGAGCGCCGGGGTGTCGCCGATGAAGGCACGGGTGAGCAGCACATGGCCGACGGGGCCGGCCTCGGCCCGGGGGGTGACGACGATCGAGAGACCGTCGATCCATGCCTCGTCGGCACGCAGGGCCTCGACGAGATCGGCCTCGGACGGCCGCCCGAAAGCGGCGACCGTCAGCTCGTGGACGGCCGGGAGGTCGCCGGGCCGCTCGACCCGGGTGTGCCAGGAGAAGGAAGGCAGGGAAGAAGGCAGGGAAGAGGACGGGGAAGAAGACATGGGAGTCCCTTGGAGAAGGGGCCCCGGAGAGCGAAGGGCGTCAGACCGGGACCCGGGAGGTGAGTACAGTCCGGGTGCCGCGCAGCACGTGCGCAGCGGCTGTCACCGCGACCACAATTCACCTTCCCTGTCTCCGTGACGGACCTCGCGCGAGCTCGAACGGCCATCGGGCCGGGCTCGCCGATCGACGCTAACACGGGCCCCGGACGCGGCGCGAAGGGTTTTCCGCACCGCCCCGGGCAGCCGTTCCCGCCGCCGCGGTGCTCAGCGGCGGCGGGCGGCGCGGGCGACCACGAGCAGGAACAGGCCGCAGACCGTGACCACCACCCAGCCGGCCCGGGAGGCGGCGGCGAGGCCGGCCGGGGCCGCACCCGCGACCAGACCGCCGGCGATCGCGATGCCCACCGCCGAACCGAGCTGGCGGGCCGTGGAGGTGATCGCCCCGGCCACCCCCGCGCGGTCCGCCGGGAGTCCGCCGACGGCCGTGTTGGTGATCGGCGCGTTCGCGAAGCCGAAGCCGACACCGAGCAGCAGCAGGGCGAGCAGCAGGGCGGGCAGGTCGGCCGCACCGGACAGGCCGCCCGTGCTGGACAGGCCGCCCACGCCGTGGGATCCGCCCGCGCCGTGCGGGGCGTCGTCGACCAGGAACGCCCGGGCCAGCAGCAGCGCCCCGCCGGCCGTGGTGAACCAGGCCGCGAGCAGCAGCGGCCGGCGCGGCCCGCCCCGGCCCACCAGGACGCCGGACAGTGGCGCGCACACGGTCGCGCCCAGCGCCATCGGCAGCGAGGCCAGCCCGGCGGCCAGCGGCGTCCACCCCCGGGCGTGCTGGAGCTGGAAGGTGGTGAGCAGCAGGGTCACCGTCAGCGCGACGAACACCGCCACCGCGCCCAGTACGGCCGTACTGAACGCCGGCCGCCGGAACAGCCCGAGGTCCATCAGCGGTTCCTCCCGGCCGCGTTCGGCGAGCACGAACCCGGCGGTCGCCGCCGCGGCCGCCGCGTACCCGGCGAGCGCCCAGGGCGACCCCCACCCGATCCGCGGTCCCTCGATCAGCACGGCCACCGTCGCGCTCACCGCGACGGTGAGCAGGAGCTGGCCGGGCAGGTCCGGCCGACGGGCCCGGGGCGCGCGGGACTCGGGCAGGAAACGGACGCTCAGCAGCACGGCCGCCAGCACCACCGGCACGTTCACCCAGAACACCGAGCGCCAGCCGAGGGCCGCCACCAGCGCGCCGCCGGTGACCGGCCCGGCCGCCATGCTCAGCCCGAACACCGACGCCCAGACCCCGATCGCCCGGGCCCGCTCCCGGGGGTCGGGCATCGCGTTCACCACGATCGCCAGCGCCACCGGGCTGAGCATCGACGCGCCCACCCCCTGGAGGGCGCGCGCCGCGACCAGCGCGCCGGCCGACGGCGCGAGCGCGCACACCAGCGAGGCGAGGCCGAAGACGACCAGTCCGCACTGGAAGACCCGGCGGCGTCCGAACCGGTCCGCGAGGGCCCCGGCCGAGATCAGCAGGCTGGCCAGGACCACGGTGTAGGCGTCCACGATCCATTCCAGGTCGCGGGTGCCGACGCCCAGCCCGTGCCCGATCGCGGGCAGGCCGACGTTGACGATCGTGGTGTCCAGGCCGACCAGGAACAGGCTCAGCGCGCAGACCGCGAGCACGGTCCACCGTCGGCGCGCGCTCAGCTTGGGGGAGCTGGTCGCGGGGGAGGTGGTCATGGGGGCGCCTTCCGGTCGGAGCAAGGGCACGGGTCGTGCTGGTGGTCGCCATGGTCGGACCGGCGGTGGGCGGTCGCCCAGGGTCCTTGCGGAAACCGCAAAACGGCGGGCGGGGCAGAATCGCCCCCATGGACGCCGACCCCGCTGATTCCGTAGGCCCCGTTGATTCCTCCGAGCCGGACCGCCCGGCCGAGGCGGACACCACGCCCGTCGCGACCGACGACGTCCAGGGGATCGTCGACGCCATCGGGCCCCGGCTGCGCGCGCTGCGGCTCGGCCGGGGCCTCACCCTGGACGCCTTGGCCGTGATCACCGGGATCTCGGTGAGCACCCTCTCCCGGCTGGAGTCCGGCCACCGCCGCCCCACCCTCGATCTGCTCATTCCGCTCGCCCGCGCCCACCGGGTCGCCCTGGACCACCTGATCGCCGCCCCCGCGACCGGCGACCCCCGCCTCCACCTCCGGCCCCGCCACCGGGACCCCGGCAGCGTCCTCGTCCCGCTCACCCAGTACCCGGGCCGGGTGCAGGTCTTCAAACAGGTCCTGGCCCCGCGCGAGCCCAGACTCGTCAGCCACGTCGGCTACGAGTGGCTCTACGTCCTCGCGGGCGAACTCCGCCTCCTCGTCGGCGACCGCGACTTCACCCTCCACCCGGGCGAGGCCGCCGAGTTCGACACCGCCGAACCCCACTGGTTCGGCCCCGCGGGGACCGAGGCGGTCGAGATCCTCCACCTCTTCGGCCCCCACGGCGATCAGGCCGTGCTCCGCACCGGCGCGGCCTCGGGGTAGCGGGCGGGACGGGCTTCGCGTGGGAAGTCGGCCGGCCCGACTTCCCGCGCGGTGCGGCGTCTCAGTGCGCGAACTGCTGGGTGGGGCGGTGGCCGAGGGCGAGGGAGACGGCTTCGAGGGCGCTGGTGAAGGAGACCTCGCTCAGCACGCCCGGTGCGGCGACCTGGTCGCCGACCAGGTGGACGCCGTTGCCCCGGTCGACGGCGGGACGGTCGCGCCAGGTGGTTCCGGGGCGGTCCACGGCACCGGTGCGGCCGGTGGCCACGGCGGTGCGGCGCCACTGCACACGGTCGGACCAGCCCCGGAACCCCAGGTCCAGCAGGTGCTCGGCCCGGGCCAGGCCGGACTCCCTCGACTCGTCCGGGGCGAGCGGCAGCTGAGCCTGGACCAGCTGTTCGCCGGCCGGTGCCAGCCCGGCGTCCTGGGTGGTGAACCGCTCCACCCAGCCGGTGCCGTCGAGGTCCGAGACGAAGAAGGCGTCGCCGCGCCGCGACCGCAGCGCCACGTCCAGCAGCAG
>NZ_JZWY01000372.1:0-2501 GCF_000966955.1 Streptomyces sp. NRRL S-495 | reverse complement strand
GGTCCAGCAGCAGCGTCCGGCCGCTCTCGCCCTCCAGGCCCGGGTCGCCGAGCAGGCGGCGCGCCGCCTCCAGGGAGGTCGCGACGATCACCGGGTCACCGGTCGTCGGCAGTGCCTCCAGCCGCGAACCCGTCTCGATCCGCACGCCCAGCTCCTGCGCCCGGGCCGCCATCCGGTCGATCACCGACTGCCAGCCGCCCACCGGGTAGACGGCCTCCGGCGGCAGGCTCGCGGCCCGGTGCAGCCGCTCCTGGGTGAACGCGGCCGACAGTAGGCCGGGCGCGTGGTGGAAGGTCGCGACGGCGGCGAAGTTGGCGGCCGCCCGCGCGGTCCGCTCGTCCGCCACCTCGGTCGCCCAGCCCAGGAAGGTCCGGCCGACGGGCGCGTCCCGGCGGGCCGCGAGCCGGGACACCGCGAGCGGGGGCAGCGCGCGCAACCGGCCGTCGAGCAGGTAGCGCATGCGCGGCATCGCGGTCAGCGGGACCCGCGCGAGCGGTCCGACCAGCCCGCGCTGCCGCAGCCACGCCCAGTGCGGGCCGCGCCGGTAGAAGGCGTGCGGGCCCTCGTTGGTCCGGTACGGCGCCGGGGCGGTGCGGGCCCGGCCGCCCAGCGTCCGGTGCGCCTCGTGCAAGGTCACCTCGACGCCGGCCTCCGCCGCCGAGATGGCCGCCGTCAGACCGCCGAAGCCCCCGCCGATGATGGTGATCCGTCGTGCCATGTCCCCGTCCTCCGTGCTCGTTCGCGTCCGACCGTCCGGGCTGTCGGGCCCCTGGCTGGTGTTGTCGCGAGGGAGACGACGTGGCGCCCCCGGATGTGACGGTCCGCCGACGATCGGTGCCGCCGATCGTACGGTGACCTTGATCACAGGGCTTCGGCCGGTGGGACGATCGGGCTCGCACGGGTGTTCACCAGGACGTTCAACAGGTTGTTGCCGTCGCGCCATCCGGCGGCCACGGGGCGACACTCCGCGCTGCCTACCGTGCCGGGCCATGACCATCTCCCGCACCCGGCTGACCGCGGCCGTGGCGCTCACCGGCGCCCTCGTCCTCGGCACCCCCGCGCTGGCCGTCGCCGCCCCGGCCGCCGGTTCCGCCTCCGCCGACACCTCGGCCGCCGCCCCGGCCGTCGCCCGGCACGCGATCCCCTTCACCTCGGCCACCGCCACCCAGCAGGCCGACGGCAGCTTCACCCTCGCCTGGACCGCCCCCGGCGCCCGCAGCGTCACCGTCTACGCCGGCACCGACCCGGACGACATCCGCCACCGCAAGGCCGTCGCCAAGGGCACCGGCTCCGCCACCGTCACGGTCACCGGGCTGGCCGCCGCCGACCGCTGGTTCTTCGAGCTGGTCCCGGACCGGGGCGCGCCGCTGGTCGTCGCCGACCGCTCGCTGCACCTCGCCTCCGCGCCGAACTTCCGTGACGCCGGCGGCTACCGCACCGCCGACGGCCGGTGGGTGCGGACGGGCGTCGTCTACCGCTCCGGCGACCTCTCCAGGCTGACCGACCAGGACCTCGCCAAGCTCCGCCGCCTCGGCATCCGCACCGTCTTCGACCTGCGCACCCCCGGGGAGCAGAAGACCGCCCCCGACCGCGTCCCGGCCGGTGCCACCGTCGTGAACGCCAATGTGCTGGGCGTCGCCGACACCGGCGCGTTCAACGTCACCAGCCCGCAGGCCGCCGTCCAGGCCATGGTCGACGCCGAGCGCACCATGGTCTCCGCCGACAGCGCCCGCACCGCCTACCACTCGGTGCTCAACGCCCTGGTCGAGCGGAACGACGAGAACGTCCTCTTCCACTGCACCGCCGGCAAGGACCGCACCGGCTGGGCCTCCGCGGCCCTGCTCACCGCGCTCGGCGTGCCGCGCGAGACCGTCGAGGCCGACTACCTCGCCAGCAACACCTACCGCGCCGCCGAGATCGCGGCCACCCTCGCCCAGCTGCCGCCGGCCTACCAGGCGATCTACAAGCCGCTGCTGGACGTCCGGTCCGAGTACCTGGCCGCCGGGTTCGACGAGGTGCAGCGGAAGTTCGGCTCCTTCGACGCCTACCTGAAGTCCGGTCTCGGCCTGGACAGGCGGGACCTGCGCGACCTGCGCAGCCAGCTGCTCGTCGGCTGACCGCGCGCGCCCGGCGTCCCGCCGGGGCGGGCACCCGGGAGCACCGGGCCGCCCGCCCCGGCGGGACGCCGCGTTGCCGGAACCGGGACGCCCTGGTTCGATCGTCCGTATGGACCAGGAATCCGACGCCGCCCCCGACCCCGCCGCTGCCGCCGACCCCGCCGGCGCTGCCGCCGCCTCGGCCCCCGCCATCGCCGCCACCCTGCGCCAGATCGGCCCCCGGCTGCGCCGGCTGCGCGAGCGCAAGGACCTGTCCCTGGCCGACCTGAGCCAGGCCACCGGCATCTCCAAGAGCACGCTCTCCCGGCTGGAGTCGGAGCAGCGCAAGCCGAGCCTCGAACTCCTGCTGCCCATCGCCGCCGCGCTCGCCGTCCCGCTGGACGA
>NZ_JZWY01000036.1:0-57237 GCF_000966955.1 Streptomyces sp. NRRL S-495 | reverse complement strand
TCACGGTGACCGTGGCGGCGCCCCCGGTGCCGTCCGTGGACCTCGCCTCGACCGGCGGCTCGTCCACCAACGCCCCGATGGCGATCACCGGTGCCACCTCGATCGCGATGGGCATCGGCACCCTGGTGGTGGCCCACCGGCGGCAGCGGACCCGCCCGGCCGCCGTGCGGACGCCGCTCCCCGCCGGGGGACCGGCGGCGGGACCGGGCCCGCACCCGGTGGCGGGCGGTCCGGTGGCGGGCGGTCCGGCGGTACGGTCGGGGGCGGCTCCGGCCGTCCGGCCCGCGCCGAGCTGGGCAGCCCGTCCGGCCGCCGGCCCGGCCACCGGCCCGGCCGCTGGTCCCGCCGGCCCTGCCGCGCGCTGAGCCGGACGGCCCGGCCGTCCCCGACGGGTGTGACCCCCGGCCCGCGCGACCGCCGCGCGGGCCCGACGGACAGGAGTGACCGCGGCATGGCCGACCACGAGGTGCTGTACGTGTTCTGCGGCCCGGACGGGACGCACGGGAACGCGCTGGGCGTCGTCCGGGACGGCGCGGCCGTGCCCGCCGAGGCGGACCGGCAGGCGATCGCCCGGCGGCTTGTTCGTCGACGACCCGGAGAGCGGCGCGATCGACATCTGGACCCCGACCCTGCGCCTCCCGTTCGCCGGCCACCCGTGCGTCGGCGCGGCCTGGCTGCTCGGCGTGGACCGGCTGGTCACCGCCGCGGGCGTGGTCGAGGTGCGGCGCGACGGCGAGTTCACCCGGGTCGCGGCTCCGGCCGCCTGGGCGCCGCCGCGCACGCTCCGCCGGTACGCGACGGCGGCCGAGGTCGACGGGCTGGCGGTGCCGCCGCCGGGCGAGTGGATCTACGCCTGGGCCTGGCAGGACGAGGCGGCGGGCACGGTCCGGGCCCGGGCGTTCCCCGGCCGGGGCGACGGCATCGACGAGGACGAGGCGACCGGCGCGGCCGCGCTCCTGCTGACGGCCGAGCTGGGCCGGGGGCTGACGATCACCCAGGGGCGCGGCTCGCAGCTCGTCACCGGGATCCCCGGGGAAGGGCTGGTCGAGGTCGGCGGCCGGGTCCGCCGCGCGGACCGGTAGCGCGACCCGACTGCGAGGGCCGGAGGTCAGCCCCGCCGGGCGGGGCCCGGCGAGCCGAGGCTGAGCAGTGGTTCGGCCTTCCGCCCGGGGTGCGCGGCCGGAGCGGCGGCGGCCCTGGGCGGGGCCGGCACGGAAGCGGGCGCGATGTCCGGAACCGGAAGAGGAGTCGGAGCCGGGTCGGGCTGCGAGGCGTGGTCGACCGGGCCGAGGGGGCCCGCCTCGCGCCGCAGGAGCAGGGCCCGGCCGGCTGGGACCAGGGCGAGGTGGGCGGCCGCGACGCCGACGACGGCGAGCAGTATGTGGTCGACGTTGAGCACGTGCCCGGGCGCCCACGAGGAGAGGAACTCCAGTGCCGTGGCCAGCAGGGCCGAGGCGCCGGTGGTGCGGAGGAAGGACGGGAGCCAGGGGGTCCCGAGCCGGCCGCCGGCGAGCGGGAGGAGGACGCCGAGCGGGGCGGGCAGCAGCAGCTCGCCGAGCAGCTGGCCCGCGGAGGAGAAGCGGAGCGAGGCCAGTGGCGTCAGGTTGGCGTCGTAGACCCAGGCCACCGGCAGCGGTCTCAGCACCAGCCAGCCCATCAGCAGCAGGTGGAGGGCGAGGCCGAAGAGTCCCACCGCCCGTAGTCGACGCCGGTGGTGCTGGACGGCCGTCGCCCGTCCGGTCTCGGTCCGCACGTCGGCACGCTCCTCGCGTGTCCTGGTGCCATCTCGCTGCACGGGGGGAAGGACGTGTTCCGGCGGCGTGACGGTTCCACACCTGGTGCGAACTTTGCGTCGCACGCCGGGGGCGGGTCCCCGCCCCGGGCGGAACCGCCGGGTGAACTCCCCCCGGCGGCCCTCCCGGACGTACCGGTGACCGGCCCCTGCCGGTGACCTGCCGGTACCGGCGACCGCGCCGCTACCGGCAGGGCGGCGCCGTGGTCGAGGCGGAGGGCGACGGCAGCGCGCCGAACACGTTGTCCGCCGGACCCGTCGGAGCACCCGAGGGCGCCGAGGCCGTCGGCGACACCACCGAGGGCGACGGCGAGCCGCCCGTCGGGGCCGCGCGCACCGGGGTGGTGGGCACCGGGGCGGCGGGCGCGGCCGCGGTGGGCGTCGGCGCGCCGTGCGCCGCTGCGGCCTGCGGCGGGCCGCCGACCGACCGCCCCGGACGGCGTGCTCGGGGCCGTGGGTATCCGCGCCACCGTCGGACAGGCGGTCCGGCTGGCCGGCGCACCCGCGTCGACCGGGACGGCCGTCGGACGGATGCCGCAGCCGGCGGCCAGCACGGCCAGCCCCACCAGCGCGGCGGCGGCGAACGGGCGCCGCAGCGGGCGCGTTCCTCGGGTCACCGGGCACTCTCCTCGGCAGTGTCGTCGGACGCCGGCGGAGGCGGCGGGGCCAGCGGCAGGGTCAGCGTGAACACCGCCCCCACCTCGCCGTTCGCGGCCGTGATGGACCCCCCGTGGATCTGCGCGTTGGCCATCGCGATGGACAGGCCCAGGCCGCTGCCCTCCGAGCGCGCCCGGCCCTTGTCGGCCTTGTAGAAGCGGTCGAAGACGTGCGGCAGCACGTCCTCCGGGATGCCCGGACCGCTGTCCGACACCGCGACGACCACCGTGTCGCCCTCCTCGCGCACCCGCACCCGCACCGGCGAACCGCCGTGCTTGAGCGCGTTGCCGATCAGGTTGGCGAAGACCACGTCCAGCCGGCGCGGGTCGACCACCGCCAGGATGCCGCGCGGGGCGTCCAGCTCGACCGCGTCGTACCAGGCCCGGCCGTCGATGCAGGACATGATCAGGTCGGCGATGTCCACCTCGTCGGCGACGAGCCTGGCGGTGCCGGCGTCGAAGCGGGTCACCTCCATGAGGTTCTCCACCAGGTCGGAGAGCCGCCGGGTCTCGCTGACCACCAGGCGCACGGCCGGTTCGATCATCGGGTCCAGCGACTCCGCCTCGTCCTCCAGGATGTCCGTCACGGCGGTCATCGCGGTCAGCGGGGTGCGCAGCTCGTGCGACATGTCGGCGACGAACCGCCGGCTCTGCGCCTCGCGCGCGCTCAGCTCCTCGACCTGCCCGTGCAGCGACTCCGCGGTCCGGTTGAAGGTCCGCGCCAGGTCGGCGAGTTCGTCCGAGCCCTCGACCTCGAGCCGGGTGTCCAGATGGCCCTCGCCGAGCCGCCGGGCCGCGTCGCCCAGCCGCTTGACCGGCCGCAGCACCGTCGCCGACGCGGCCTGCGCCAGCAGCGCCGAGCCGATCAGCGCCAGCAGGGTGGCGATCGCCAGCGACCAGCCGAGCGTGTTCAGATCGGCCCGCTCGTTCTCCAGCGACTTGAACATGTACGCGGTCGGGCCGGTCGTCACCACCTTGGTGCCGCCGATGACGAACGGCCGCCCGTCGAGGTTCTGCCGCTGCCAGTACAGGTGGTAGGTGTACGGGTTGGACTCGGTGAGCTCGCGCGGCTTGCCGACCGCCGTCCGCAGCGCGGTCGGCACACTGGCGATCGTGTACTGCGTCGAGCTGGACGAGGCGACGCAGTTCGGCAGCGCCGGATCGGCCACCACCACGTCGTAACTGAGGCCGGAGCTGGCGACGGTGCTCGCGAGCGCGTTCAGGTCCTCGCAGGTGGCGTTCAGCGGCAGGTTCGACACATTGCGGCTGAGCGAGACCCGGAAGTCGTTGAGCGCGGTGTCCTGGGCCCGCTTCAGCACCGCGTCGCGGTTGAGCCAGTACGCGATGCCGGACGCCGAGACGGCGGTGGTCAGCGCGACCGCGGCGAACACCGCGATCAGCCGCACGCGCAGCGAGCGCAGCCGGCGCCACGGGCCGGAGGAGAACCGGGCCGTCGTCTGTTGGTCAGTCACAGGAGCCTGTCGTTACGGAGGTCATCAGCGCGCGCGGCGGGATATCGCCGGCGCCGGACGGAGGTGGGCGGGTACGTCGGCCGGGCCGGTCACGCCGGCGGGTCCAGCCGGTAGCCGACCCCGCGCACCGTGCGGATCAGCGTCGGCGCCGAGGGCACGTCCTCGACCTTGGCCCGCAGCCGCTGCACACAGGCGTCCACCAGCCGGGAGTCGCCCAGGTAGTCGTGCTCCCAGACCAGGCGCAGCAGTTGCTGCCGGGACAGCGCCTGCCCGGGCCGCCGGCTGAGCTCCAGCAGCAGCCGCAGCTCGGTCGGGGTCAGCTGGAGGTCCGCACCGTCCTTGGTGACCGTCATCGCCGCCCGGTCGATCACCACGGTCCCGTACACGGACGAGTCGGAGCTCTCGCGCTCGCCGCGGCGCAGCACGGCCCGGATCCGGGCGTCCAGGACGCGGGGCTGCACCGGCTTCACGACGTAGTCGTCCGCGCCCGACTCCAGGCCGACCACGACGTCGATGTCGTCGGACCGGGCCGTCAGCAGGACGATCGGCAGCTGGTCGGTGCGGCGGATCCGGCGGCACACTTCGAAGCCGTCGATTCCGGGCAGCATGACGTCCAGCACGATGAGGTCCGGCCGCTGCTCCTTGAAGAGCCTCAGGCCGTCCTCGCCGGACGCGGCGGTGGCCACGCGGTGGCCCTGGCGGGTGAGGGCGAGTTCGAGGCCGGTGCGGATGGCGTCGTCGTCCTCGATCAGAAGGAGGAAAGGCACGGCCTCATTCTGGCTCACCCGGAGCGGCGAATCACCCCCCACCGTCCGCCCGGGGGCCGCACCCGTCCCGTCCGCCGCGCGACCGGGAACCGGAATGCCCGCCACCGGCGTCCGTCAACGGCGGGACAGGGCCGGGACGAAAGCCCCGGCCCTGTGACAGCCCTGTGACAGTCGACGGACAGCGCCATCACAACCGGCGGGCAGGATTTTCCATGTCGCCGCAGGACAGCGGGCCAATCGGCCCACTGGACGGCGGCGACGGAACCGCTCGAACCGATCCAGAGGGGGCGCACGATGAACGCCACGCTTCAGACCCGGACCAACCCGGCCGTCCGGACCGCGCGTTCGTCAGCGACCTCCCACCGGAGCCGGTTCGAGACCGGGGCCGAGGAGGCCTCCGGTGCCGTGATCGCACGGGGGTGCGCACACAGCACCGGTGGAAGCACTGTTGCCCGCCGGGTGAGCGGCGGCAGCAGGACGGGGGAGCTGTACGGGATCGGCCACCGGGGGAACACGGCCGACTCCGCCGCGACCTTGACGCTGCGGGGGATCCTCCCCGTCCGCGTCGAGGGCACGGACGCCCCGGCGGGGAACCGGGGCATCGTGGGAACCGGCCTGCGGAAGGCCGACTCGGGGGAGTCGGCCGGCCGCGAGGCCGCCGGTGCGACGCTGCTGCGGCTGAACCCCGCGGCGGCCCGCACCACCGAGCAGACGGCGGGCGGGGCGGCGTTCACCGCGGCGCAGGGCGAGCGCCCGGCGGTCGCGGAGGACCACATCACGGAGTTCACCGCCTACGTGCGGGAGCGCCGCGCCTCCCTCTACGCCACCGCCTACCACCTCACCGGTGACCGCTACGAGGCCGAGGACCTGCTGCAGAGCGCGCTCTTCAGCACCTACCGGGCCTGGGGCCGGATCACCGACAAGGCCGCGGTGGGGGGCTACCTCCGCCGCACCATGACCAACCTGCACATCTCCGCCTGGCGGCGCCGCAAGGTCAACGAGTACCCGACCGAGGAGCTGCCGGAGACGGTCGGCGACACCGACGCGATGGGCGGCACCGAGCTGCGCGCCGTGCTCTGGCAGGCGCTGGCCAAGCTGCCGGAGAACCAGCGGACCATGCTGGTGCTCCGCTACTACGAGGGCAAGACCGACCCGGAGATCGCCGACGTGCTCGGCATCAGCGTCGGCACCGTCAAGAGCAGCATCTGGCGCGCGCTGCGCCGGCTGCGCGACGACGAGCACCTGAACACCTCGGGCGACACGATCCGGGCGTTCGGCGAGCTGGTCGCGTAACGCGACCGGGACAGACTCCCGTCGGGGGACGGGTAGCAGGACGGACACGGACCAGGCGGCGCCGGCTCGGGGGAGCGGCGGCGCAGGGGGGAGCCGTGACCGTCCGGGGAAGGCGGCGGGCCCGGTGCGGGGGAGACGCACCGGGCCCGCCGTTCCGCGTGCCCGGCGCACCCCGCGCGGGGCGACCGCCGTTCGGACCGCTGCTTCAGGGCCGTCGCTTCGAGCTGTCGTTCGGGTCGTAGCTCCGGGCCGCAGCTTCGGGCCGCTGTTCAGACCGCCGAGAGCTCCCCGGCCCGGGCCGCCGCGCGGATCCGCCGCTCGGCCTCGGGCCCGGCGCACGGACGCGCCCCCAGCGCGACCTGGCGGCCGACGATGCCCCGCTCGGCCCGCATCAGCCGCCAGCCGCGCCGCACCAGCACGGGCAGCGACTTGCGGCCCTCGCGGACGTCCCGGCGCAGCCGCCACCAGGCGGTCGTGAGCGCGCCGTTGCGCAGGCACAGCGCGTCGCCCAGCAGCTCCGCGGCGGCGCAGTCGGACGTGATCTCGGCCGCGAAGATGCCCTCGGCGACGAACGCGGTGGCCCCGTCGAGCTCCAGCACCCTGGTGGAGACCCGGCCGTTGTCCGGGATCGAGTACACCGGCACCTCGGCCCGGCCCGTGTCGCACAGGGCGCGGATGGCCGCCAGGGCCTGGTCGCGGTGCCAGGCCAGCGGGGAGTCCCAGTCCACCGAGCCGTCGGGCAGCAGGGGCAGGCTGGGGTCGTCGCCGTCCTTGTAGAAGTCGTCGAGCTGGAGCACGGGCAGGCCGCTGCGCTCGGCGAGCGAGGACTTCCCGGAGCCGGAGGGTCCGGAGAGCAGGACCACCCGGGCAGGGGCTATCGACACAGGGTTCAGCGGGGAGTCACTCACGGGACACCAGTCTGACGCATCGGGGCCCGATGCCGAAACCCTGCGGATCACACCGTCCGCGCGACCGCCGGGTCGAGGAGCGAGGCGTGCAGCAGCGGCAGGTACCGGCTGTCGACCTGGAGGTACACCGGGTGATCGGCGCCGGGCGCCCGGTACGCGGTGGCGGCCCAGTCCTGGTCGTGCCAGGCGTCCGGCTCGGGGGCCTCGAAGGTGCCGCCGACCGCCAGTTCGAGCCGGTCGCGGTCGCGCGCGGTGAAGGTGGCGGTCGGGGCGCCGGGGGTGAGCCGCAGTTTCCCGGCGACATAGCCGGGCCGCTCGTCGGCGCGGGCCGAGCAGGGGATCCGGACCGGCCGCCCGGCGGCCAGCCGGCGCCTGGCGCGGGCCACCCGCAGCGTGCGCAGGAACCCGTCCGCGACCAGTGCCATCAGCTCGCCGGCCAGCTCTCCCATGGACCTTCTCCCCCTCGGTGCGCGATGTCGCCCCAGTCTGCGCGGCCGTCCGGGGCGCCGGCAGCGTCGAACGGCTCGACCCGGCGCGACGAAAGTCGACGGCCGGGGCCGGCCGGGAGCGGCCTAGCGCGGCTGCGGGCGGGCCCGGGAAATACGACGGACCCGCGCCAGGGGGGGAGAGGCGCGGGTCCGTCCTGTGACCGTCCGGGCCCTGGGGGGGTGAGGGCACGGGGGACGGCCAGTCTGTGGAGTTGTCACCGACTCGCGGTCACGGAGCGTAGCAGCTCCGGGGGTCCGTCGGTCAGATACCCATCGGGTGCCAGACCGTCTTGGTCTCCAGGAACGAGAGTAGCCGGTCCGTTCCGGGAGCATTGGTCCAGTCCTGGGCGAACGGGTCCGGTTCCGGCCGGATCACCCGCTTCAGGGTATCCGCGGCCAGGACCTCCAGGCCGCCCGCCGCGCCGGGTCCGTCGGCGGCGATCGCGCCGGTCAGGTCCAGCGCGTTGACGTCCTGGTGCGAGGCCAGGGTCGGCGCGATGTCGGCGGTCCGGCCGGACAGGATGTTGACCACGCCGCCGGGGACGTCCGAGGTGGCCAGCACCTCGCCCAGCGACAGCGCGGGCAGCGGCGCGTCGGCCGCGGCCGCCACCACCACGGTGTTGCCCGTGGCGACGGCCGGGGCGATCACCGAGACCAGGCCGAGCAGCGAGTGACCGTAACCGGCCTGCGGCGCGACGATCCCGACCACACCGGTCGGCTCCGGGGTGGAGAGGTTGAAGAACGGACCGGCGACCGGGTTGGCGCCGCCCGCGATCTGGGCCACCTTGTCGGTCCAGCCCGCGTACCAGACCCAGCGGTCGATCGCGGCGTCCACCAGGGCGGCGGCCTTCTTCGCGCCGACGCCCTCGGAGAGCGCCACCTCGGCGGCGAACTGCTCCCGCCGGCCCTGCAGCATCTCGGCGACCCGGTACAGCACCTGGCCGCGGTTGTACGCGGTGGTGCCGGACCAGCCCTTGACCGCCGCGCGGGCGGCGACGACCGCGTCGCGGGCGTCCTTGCGGGTGCCGAGCGGCGCGTTGGCCAGCCACTCGCCCTTCGCGTCCGTCACCTCGTACACCCGCCCGCTCTCGGAGCGCGGGAACTTCCCGCCGACGTACAGCTTGTAGGTCTTGAGGACATCAAGACGGCTCACGACATCAGACATCGAGGTAGGCCTCCAGACCGTGCCGGCCACCCTCGCGGCCGTAGCCCGACTCCTTGTAGCCGCCGAACGGCGAGGTCGGGTCGAACTTGTTGAAGGTGTTGGCCCAGACCACGCCGGCCCGGAGCCTGCTGGCCATCCAGAGGATGCGCGAGCCCTTCTCCGTCCAGATGCCGGCGGAGAGGCCGTACGGGGTGTTGTTGGCCTTCGCGACCGCCTCGTCGGGGGTGCGGAAGGTCAGCACCGACAGCACCGGGCCGAAGATCTCCTCCTGGGCGATCCGGTGGGCCTGGCTGACGCCGGTGAACAGCGTCGGCCGGAACCAGAAGCCGGTGCCCGGCAGCTCGCACGCGGGCGACCAGCGCTCGGCGCCCTCGGCCTCGCCGGCGTCGGTCAGCGCGGTGATCCGGGCCAGCTGCTCGGCGGAGTTGATCGCGCCGATGTCGGTGTTCTTGTCCAGCGGGTCGCCGACCCGCAGGGTGCCCATCCGGCGCTTCAGCGCGTCCAGCAGCTCGTCCTGGACCGACTCCTGGACCAGCAGGCGCGAACCCGCGCAGCAGACGTGGCCCTGGTTGAAGAAGATGCCGTTGACGATGCCCTCGACGGCCTGGTCGAGCGGCGCGTCGTCGAAGACGATGTTGGCGGCCTTGCCGCCCAGCTCCAGCGAGAGCTTCTTGCGGGTGCCGGCCACCTGCTTGGCGATCGCGCGGCCGACCGGGGTGGAGCCGGTGAACGCGACCTTGTTGACGTCCGGGTGCGCGGTGAGCGCCGCACCCGTGCTGCCGTCGCCGGTGACGATGTTGACGACGCCCTTCGGCAGGCCCGCCTGGCGGCAGATCTCGGCGAAGCGCAGCGCGGTCAGCGGGGTGGTCTCGGCCGGCTTCAGCACGACCGTGTTGCCGGTGGCCAGCGCCGGGGCGATCTTCCACGCCAGCATCAGCAGCGGGAAGTTCCACGGGATGACCTGGCCGGCCACGCCCAGCGGCTTCGGGTTCGGGCCGTAGCCCGCGAAGTCCAGCTTGTCGGCCCAGCCCGCGTAGTAGAAGAAGTGGGCGGCGACCAGCGGCAGGTCGACGTCGCGGGTCTCGCGGATCGGCTTGCCGTTGTCGATCGACTCCAGCACGGCCAGCTCGCGGCTGCGCTCCTGGATGATCCGGGCGATCCGGAACAGGTACTTGGCGCGCTCGCTGCCCGGCAGCGCCGACCAGTCGGCGAAGGCGGCCCGGGCGGCGGCGACCGCGCGGTCCACGTCCTCGGCGGTGCCCCGGGCGAACTCGGCGAGCACCTGCTCGGTGGCCGGGTTGACCGTCTTCAGCGCCTCGCCGCCGGAGGAGTCGACGAACTGGCCGCCGATGAAGTGGCCGTAGGAGCTGGCGATGTCGCCGGCCGCGGCGGGCGACTCGGGGGCCGGGGCGTAGCCGAAGAGGCCGCCCGCCGGCTTGCCGGCCGGCTCGGCCGGGGCCTGCGGCGCGGCCGCGGGCGCTTCGGTCTTCTTGGTGTTCTTGGCCATGATTCTCAGTCCACCGTCACGTAGTCGGGACCGGAGTACCGTCCGGTGGTCAGCTTCTGCCGCTGCATCAGCAGGTCGTTGAGCAGACTGGAGGCGCCGAAGCGGAACCAGTGCGGGCTCAGCCAGTCGTCGCCGAGGGTCTCGTTGACCATCACCAGGTACTTCATCGCGTCCTTGGTGGTCTTGATCCCGCCGGCGGGCTTCACACCGACCTGGACGCCGGTGGCCGCGCGGAAGTCGCGGACCGCCTCCAGCATCAGCAGGGTGACCGGCGGGGTCGCGTTGACGGCGACCTTGCCGGTCGAGGTCTTGATGAAGTCGGCGCCGGCCAGCATCGCCAGCCAGGAGACGCGGCGCACGTTGTCGTACGTCTGCAGCTCGCCGGTCTCGAAGATCACCTTGAGGTGGGCGTAGCTGCCGTCGGGGCGGCGGCAGGCCTCCTTGACGGCGACGATCTCGTTGTACACGTCCAGGTAGCGGCCGGAGAGGAAGGCACCCCGGTCGATCACCATGTCGATCTCGTCGGCGCCGGCGGCCACCGCGTCCGCGGTGTCGGCGAGCTTGACCGGGAGCGCGGCGCGCCCGGCGGGGAAGGCGGTGGCGACGGAGGCGACCTGGATGTCGGTGCCCCGGAGCGCCGCCTTCGCGGTGGCGACCATGTCCGGGTAGACACAGATCGCCGCGACGCGGGGAGTGGTCGGGTCGGTGGGATCGGGGGTCCTGCCCTTGGTGCACAGTGCGCGCACCTTGCCGACCGTGTCCGCGCCCTCGAGCGTGGTCAGGTCGATCATCGAGATGGCCAGGTCGATGGCGTACGCCTTGGCCGTGGTCTTGATCGAGCGGGTACCGAGAGTGGCGGCGCGCGCCTCCAGGCCGACCTGGTCGACACCGGGCAGGCCGTGCAGGAAGCGACGGAGCGAGGCCTCGGACGCCGCGACGTCCTCGAGACCGCTGCCCGCGACGCCGGGGGCATTGGCTGCAAGAGTGGACATAGTCACCACACCAGCATATCTACGCGCGTAGTCAATCGCCAGAGGCGCCACGCATCGATGCCGGACCGAGATCTCCGCGCCCCGGGAACCCCAACCGTCACCCCTGTGGATCGCGCGGGCCATGGGGCAGAATCGTCGACATGACCGAATCCCACGGCGAGCCCCGACCGGGCCCGGCCGGTTCCGATGGGGAGCCCGTGTACGCCGACCGCGTGTACCGCTCCGTTCCCGGCGTGATCTCCGGGGTGCTGTTGCTGGCCGTCGCGGCCTGGCTGATCGGGGACGCGGCCCTCAACGGCAGCGGCAAGACGCCGTGGGTGGCGCTGGCCGCCGTCCCGGTGTTCGCCTTCCCGGTGATCGCCTACACCCTGCGCCCGGCCGTCCGGGCCGACGAGCGCCGCCTGGTCGTCCGCAACCCGCTGCGCACGATCGTCGCGCCCTGGGCCGCCGTGGACGCGCTGCGCGCCGGGTACTCGGTCGAACTCCTCGCCGAGGGCAAGAAGTACCAGGTGTGGGCGGTGCCGGTGTCGCTGCGCCAGCGCAAGCGCGCCGCCCGGGCCCGTGAGCGCGGCGGGCAGACGCACAGCTCCCGGCTGGGCATGGTCTTCGGCGCGGGCGGCACGCCGTCCGGGGCCGGGGTGCAGGGCTCCACGGACCCGAACCGGGCCTGGTCCGACCAGGTGGTCGGCGTCCTCCAGGACATGGCCGAGCGCAACGCCTCCCGCCCCGACGCGGCCGGGCCGATCGAGGTCCGCTGGTGCTGGTGGATCATCGCCCCCACCGTGGCCGGCCTGATCGCCCTGATCACCGTGATCGCGGTCTGACCCGCCCGCGTCCGCACGCACGAGGAGGGCCCGCCGGCACTGCCGGCGGGCCCTCCGTCGTCCCCGGCGGGGTCAGCCGTCGATGCCGGCCGCGGCCGCGAGGTCCCGCTTGACGGTGGCGAGCAGCTCGGCGGCCCGGGCGCGGGCGTCCGCGAGGCCGGCGGCCGAGGCGACCGGGAGGACGACCTCCAGGTAGCACTTCAGCTTGGGCTCGGTGCCCGAGGGGCGGACCACGATCCGCGCCGAGCGGACGGCGTCGCCCGCCAGGTAGTAGCGCAGGCCGTCGGTCGGCGGCAGCTCGGCGGACCCGGCGGTGAGGTCGTCGGCGCGGGTCACGGTGAGCCCGGCCAGGGTCGTCGGCGGCCGCTCGCGCAGGGTGCGCATGGCGTCGGCGATCAGCGAGAGGTCCTCGACCCGGACGGACAGCTGGTCGGTGGCGTGCAGGCCGTGCTCCAGCGCCAGGTCGTCCAGCAGGTCGGTCAGGGTGCGGCCGGAGCGCTTGAGGGTGGCGGCGAGCTCGGCGACCAGCAGCGCGGCGGTGATGCCGTCCTTGTCGCGCACGCCCTGCGGGTCGACGCAGTAGCCGAGCGCCTCCTCGTAGCCGTAGCGCAGGCCCCCGGCGCGGGAGATCCACTTGAAGCCGGTGAGGGTCTCGGCGTAGTCGAGCCCGGCGGCCTCGGCGATCCGGCCGAGCAGGGTGGAGGAGACGATGGTGGTGGCGAAGGTGCCGGCGGCCCGCTTGGAGACCAGCGCGGCGCCCAGCAGCGCGCCGACCTCGTCGCCGCGCAGCATCCGCCAGCCGTCCGCACCGTCGGCCGGGACGGCCACCGCGCAGCGGTCGGCGTCCGGGTCGTTGGCGATGACGATGTCCGGGCCGGCCGCGGCGGCGGTGCGGAAGGCGAGGTCCATCGCCCCCGGCTCCTCCGGGTTGGGGAAGGCGACGGTCGGGAAGTCCGGGTCCGGCTCGGCCTGCTCGGCGACCACGGTGGGCGCCGGGAAGCCGGCCCGGTCCATGGCGGCGAGGAAGGTGTCGCGCCCGACGCCGTGCATCGGGGTGTAGACGATGTCGAGCTCCCGCGGGCTGTGCGGGTCGACGATCGACGCGGCGCGGTCGAGGTAGGCCTCGACGACGGACTCGTCCACCGTCTCCCAGCCGTCCGCGGCGAGCGGGACCTCGGTCAGGGAGCCGATCGCGTCGATCTCGGCGGCGATGCCCGCGTCCGCCGGCGGCACGATCTGCGAGCCGTCGCCCAGGTAGACCTTGTAGCCGTTGTCCTGCGGCGGGTTGTGGCTGGCGGTGACGGTCACACCGGCGGCGGCGCCGAGGTGGCGGACCGCGAAGGCGAGCACCGGGGTGGGCAGCGGGCGCGGGAACAGCAGCGCACGCAGGCCGGCGCCGACCACCACGGCGGCGGTGTCGCGGGCGAAGTCGTAGGACTTGTGGCGGGCGTCGTAGCCGATCACGACCAGGTCGCCGAGGTCCTGCCGCTTGACGTAGGCGACCAGGCCGGCGGCGGCCCGGATCACCACGGCGCGGTTCATCCGCATCGGCCCGGCGCCGAGCTCGCCGCGCAGGCCGGCGGTGCCGAACTGGAGGCGGTCGGCGAAGCGGTCGGCCAGCTCGGACCAGGCGAGCTTGGCGTTGGCGTCGGCGTCCGGGGTCTCGGCGTCGGCGAGCAGCGCGGCGAGCTCCTCACGGGTCTGCGGGTCCGGGTCCTCGGCGAGCCAGGTGCGGGCCCGGGCGAGGAGGTCGGTGGTGGTTGCCTGCGTCATGGCTGCAGCTCCATCGGGAAGTGCGTCGGTGGTCGGCCGGGAGGTGGCTCCGGACCGGGCCGGACCGGGCCGCGCCCAGCGGGTCGGGCGCGGGTCGGGCGGCGGTGGCCGGAGGGTGCCGCGGGGCGGGGTCGTGCGGGGCTTACGGGGTCGTGCGGGACGGGCGGTGCGGGGAGGTGCGGGACGAAACGTACGGCGCGCCGGCGGCGGGACGCGGTGTCCGGCGCCCCCGGGCGGCGGCGTGTCGGGCCCGGGCACGCGGACGGGGCCCGCGGGCGGCTGTGATCACCGGATCACGTCCGTCCGCGGGCCCCGTCGCTCATGCGCTGTCGCCCCGGCGTCAGATCCGCTCGAGGACCTTGGCCAGCAGCGCGCCCATCCGCTCGGCGGAGGCCTTGCCGGCCTCCAGCACCTCGGCGTGGTTGAGCGGCTCGCCGGTCATGCCGGCGGCCAGGTTGGTGACCAGGGAGATGCCCAGCACCTCGGCACCGGCCTCGCGGGCCGCGATGGCCTCCAGGGTGGTGGACATGCCGACCAGCTCGCCGCCGATCACCCGGGCCATGTTGACCTCGGCCGGGGTCTCGTAGTGCGGGCCGCGGAACTGGACGTAGACGGCCTCGTCGAGGGTCGGGTCCACCTCGCGGCAGAGCGCGCGCAGCCGCTTGGAGTAGAGGTCGGTGAGGTCGACGAAGTTGGCGCCGACGATCGGCGAGTCCGCCGTCAGGTTGATGTGGTCGCTGATCAGGACCGGCTGGCCGGGGACCCAGGTCGGGCGCAGACCGCCGCAGCCGTTGGTCAGCACGATGGTCCCGCAGCCGGCCGCGGCGGCGGTGCGCACGCCGTGGACGACGGTGGCGACCCCGTGGCCCTCGTAGTAGTGGTTGCGGCCCAGGAAGATCAGGGCCCGCTTCTCACCGATCCGCACCGAGCGGATCGTGCCGGCGTGACCGGCCACGGCGGGGGCGGGGAAGCCCGGGAGGTCGGTGACCGGGAACTCCGCCACGGTCTCGCCGAGGGCGTCGGCGGCCGGCACCCAGCCGGAGCCCATCACCAGGGCGACGTCGTGGCGCTCGGCACCGGTCAGCTCGCGCAGGCGCTCGGCGGCGGCCTGGGCGGCGGCGTAGGGGTCGGCGGAGACGACCGACTGAGGAGATGCGTTCACACGTCCGAGGATAGACGGGAAATGGCTACGCGCGTAGAAAATCCTGGTACGACGTGCCGGATCGTTACCCGGATGGCGTGAACGTACAGCTCCGGGGCGGCGGAACCGTGCCGCGACCCGGAGCAATCTCCAAAGAGGTCTCAGCAGGGACGGCGGCGCAGGTCCAGCACGTAGTCGTCGGGGGCCCCGGCGCTCTCCGCCGCGTCCGCGATCAGGCCCAGGTAGCGGGCCGCCGGCAGGCCGCCCTCGTAGTCGTTGAGCACGTACGTCCAGACCGTCACATCGCCGTCCAGGGTCTGCGCCCGGAGCCGGGTCTTGCGGTAGATGCCGAGCTGGACGCCCTCCCAGCGGTCCAGCCCCTCCTCGTCCATCGGCGCCACGTCGTACAGCGAGACGAAGACCTGGTCCTTCTCGTCCTCCACCACGGTGGCCAGCGAGCCCTCCCAGCCGAGGTGCTCGCCGCCGAAGGTCAGCCGCCACCCGGACAGCCACCCCGTGCCGCGCAGTGGCGAGTGCGGGGCGCGGCGAGTCATCTGCCGTGCATCGAGGTTGGTGGCATACGCGGCGTAAAGGGGCATGGGGCGAAGCCTACGTTCACCGGCCGATCCGACAGAAGCCCCGACCCCGGCGTGGCAGTCCTCCCGGCGTGCGGGACAATGGGTGACGTGACTCGGATCGTGATCATCGGTGGCGGACCAGGCGGCTACGAGGCGGCGCTCGTCGCGGCCCAGCTCGGCGCGGAGGTGACCGTCGTCGACCGCGACGGCCTGGGCGGATCGGCGGTGCTCACGGACTGCGTGCCGTCGAAGACGCTGATCGCGACGGCGGAGGTGATGACGACCTTCGACAGCTCGTACGAGGAGCTGGGCATCATCGTCGCCGACGACACCCCGCACATCGACACCCCGGCCCGGGTCGTCGGCGTCGACCTCGGCAAGGTCAACCGCCGGGTGAAGCGCCTGGCGATCGCGCAGTCCCACGACATCACCCAGTCCGTCACCCGCGCCGGCGTCACCGTGCTGCGCGGCCGCGGCCGGCTGGGCACCGGCGGGCAGGCCGTGGACGGCTCCCGCGAGGTGCTGGTCGACGCCCCCGACGGCAGCGTGCAGTCCCTGCGCGCCGACGCGGTGCTGATCGCCACCGGCGCCCACCCGCGCGAGCTCCCGGACGCCCAGCCGGACGGCGAGCGGATCCTGACCTGGACCCAGGTGTACGACCTGGACGAGCTGCCGCGCGAGCTGATCGTGGTCGGCTCCGGCGTCACCGGCGCCGAGTTCGCCGGCGCCTACCAGGCGATCGGCTCCAGGGTCACCCTGGTCTCCTCGCGCGACCGGGTGCTGCCGGGCGAGGACCCGGACGCCGCAGAGGTGCTGGAGGAGGTCTTCCGCCGCCGCGGCATGAACGTGATGAGCCGCTCCCGCGCCGAAACGGTCAAGAGGATCGGCGACACGGTCGAGGTCACCCTCTCCGACGGCACAGTGATCGAGGGCACCCACTGCCTGATGGCGGTCGGCTCGATCCCCAACACCGCGGAGATGGGCCTGGAGGAGGCCGGGGTCAAGCTCAACGACTGGGGCCAGATCCAGGTCGACCGGGTGTCCCGCACCTCCGCCCCCGGCGTCTACGCGGCCGGCGACTGCACCGGCGTCTTCATGCTCGCCTCGGTCGCCGCCATGCAGGGCCGGATCGCGATGTACCACGCGCTCGGCGACGCGGTGCAGCCGCTGAACCTCAAGACCGTGGCCTCCAACGTCTTCACCGACCCCGAGATCGCCACCGTCGGCTACACCGCGGCCGATGTGAAGTGCGGCAAGATGGACGCGGTCGAGGTCAAGCTCCCGCTGCGCGGCAACCCGCGCGCCAAGATGCAGGGCATCCGGGACGGCTTCGTGAAGCTGTTCTGCCGCCCCGGCACCGGCATCGTGGTCGGCGGCGTGGTCGTCGCCCCCCGGGCCAGCGAACTCATCCACCCGATCTCGCTCGCGGTGGACGCCAATCTGACGGTCGAACAGGTGGCCAGCGCCTTCACCGTCTACCCCTCGGTCTCCGGCTCCACCGCCGAGGCCGCCCGCCAGCTCCACATCCGCAAGCGGGACGCGGGCGAATCCTGAGCCTCCGGTGCGCAGTTGAGGGCGGTCGCCGTTCGGCGGCCGCCCTTCGCGCGTCCGGGGGTGTCACCCGGACGGCGGGCGCAGCCCCGGCGTACCGGCGGCGCGAATTGTACGGTCACGCGCCGCTCGGGCGTGAGCAATTCCCGCTACTAGCAGCAAACGCCTGAAAGCAGACGGTCACGCAGGTTACCGTCGGTTCTGTGTTTGCAGCAGAACGTCGCCAGTTGATCCTCGAAATGGTGCGCGCCAACGGAGCCGTCTCGCTCCGGGAGTTGGCCCGCGTCGTCCAGACCTCCGAAGTGACCGTGCGCCGCGACGTACGGGCCTTGGAGGCAGAAGGGCTCCTCGACCGCCGGCACGGCGGCGCGGTGCTCCCCGGCGGCTTCAGCCGCGAACCCGGCTATCCGCAGAAGACCCACCTCTCCGCCGCCGAGAAGAGCGCCATCGCCGATCTCGCCGCCGGACTGGTGGAGGAAGGCGACGCCGTGGTGGTCGGCGCCGGTACCACCACCCAGGAACTCGCCCGCCGACTCGCCCGGGTGCCCGGGCTGACGGTGGTCACCAACTCCCTCCTCGTCGCCCAGGCCCTGGCGCACGCCAACCGGGTCGAGGTGGTGATGACCGGCGGCACCCTGCGCGGCTCCAACTACGCCCTGGTCGGCAGCGGTGCCGAACAGTCGCTGCACGGGCTGCGGGTCACCAAGGCCTTCGTCTCGGGCAGCGGGCTCACCGCCGAACGCGGACTCTCGACCACGAACATGCTCTCCGCGAGCGTGGACCGGGCACTGGTGCAGTCGGCCGCCGAGGTGATCATCCTCGCCGACCACACCAAGCTCGGCGCGGACACCATGTTCCAGACCGTCCCCACCGAGACCATCACCCGGCTGGTCACCGACGAGCACGCCACCGCGGACGACGCCACCGCCCGCGAACTCGACGCGCTCGCCGACTGCGGGGTGCAGATCGACCTCGCCCCGCTCGGCGCCCCGCCGCCCGGGGACGCCCCGGTCCACGGCACCGGCAGCGGCCCCGTCCACCAGACCCAGCCCGGCCCGCTGGCCCGCCGCAACGCGCCGCCGCCCGGCGGCGCCCCGCTGCCCGGCCAGCGGCGGCCCGGCACCCACGGCGGTCCCGGCGGGCCGGGCGGGCCCGGTGGGCCGCTGCCGGCCAGACTCGCCGAACTGGGTCTGCCGCGCGGGCGCTGAAGCCCGCGCGGGCGGGGCCGCCGCTCCGGCTGCCCTGTGGCTTCGTCGCACCACCGCATGACCGTTGCACCGCATGGCCGTTGCACCGCACGACCGTTGCACCGCATGACCGCCGAAAACGTGACCGGTCCGCACACCCGAAGGTGTACGGACCGGCGGCGGACCTGTCAGTGCCCGATCGGGCCCCGACTCAGTCCTTGATCTCGCAGAGCGCCGCGCCGCTGGAGACGCTCGCACCCACCTCGGCCTTGAGGCCGACGACCGTGCCCGCCTTGTGCGCGTTCAGCGGCTGCTCCATCTTCATCGCCTCCAGGACGACGATCAGCTCGCCCTCGGCGACGACCTGACCCTCCTCCACCGCGACCTTCACGATGGTGCCCTGCATCGGCGAGGCCAGCGTGTCACCGCTGACCGCCGAACCGGCCTTCTTGGCACCGACCCGGCGCTTGGCCTTGGCGGCCCCCGCACCGGCCGCCGGAGCGGCGGCGACACCCAGCGAGGACGGCAGCGAGACCTCGATCCGCTTGCCGCCGACCTCGACGACCACGGTCTCCCGGCCCTCCGCCTCCTCGCCCTCGCCGGCCGCACCGGCGAACGCGGGAATCGTGTTGTCGAAGTCGGTCTCGATCCACCGGGTGTAGACCGTGAACGGCCCCTCGCCGCCGTGCACCTCGGGCGCGAACGCCGGGTCGGTCACGACCGCCTGGTGGAACGGGATGGCCGTCGCCATGCCCTCGACCTTGAACTCGGCCAGCGCGCGCCGCGCCCGCTCCAGCGCCTGCTTGCGGTCCCGGCCGGACACGATCAGCTTGGCCAGCAGCGAGTCCCAGGCCGGGCCGATGACCGAACCGCTCTCCACACCCGAGTCCAGCCGCACACCCGGGCCCGACGGCGGCGCGAACAGCGTCACCGTGCCCGGCGCGGGCAGGAAGTTGCGGCCCGGGTCCTCACCGTTGATACGGAACTCGAAGGAGTGACCCCGCACCTCCGGGTCGCCGTAACCGAGCTCCTCGCCGTCCGCGATCCGGAACATCTCCCGGACCAGGTCGATCCCGGTGACCTCCTCGGTGACCGGGTGCTCCACCTGCAGACGGGTGTTGACCTCCAGGAAGGAGATCGTGCCGTCCACCGCCACCAGGAACTCGCAGGTGCCGGCACCCTCGTAGCCGGCCTCCTTGAGGATGGCCTTCGACGCCCGGTACAGCTCGGCGTTCTGCTCGGGGGTCAGGAACGGCGCGGGCGCCTCCTCGACCAGCTTCTGGTGCCGGCGCTGCAGCGAGCAGTCACGGGTGGACACGACCACCACGTTGCCGTGCTTGTCCGCGAGGCACTGGGTCTCGACGTGCCGCGGGTTGTCCAGGTAACGCTCGACGAAGCACTCGCCGCGACCGAAGGCGGCGACCGCCTCCCGGACCGCCGAGTCGTACAGCTCCGGAATCTCCTCCAGGTTGCGGGCGACCTTGAGGCCGCGACCGCCGCCGCCGAAGGCCGCCTTGATGGCGACCGGCAGACCGTGCTCCTGGGCGAAGGCGACGATCTCCTCGGCACCCGAGACCGGGTCCGGCGTGCCGGCGACCAGCGGGGCACCGGCGCGCTGCGCCACGTGCCGGGCGGTCACCTTGTCACCCAGGTCGCGGATGGCCTGCGGCGGCGGGCCGATCCAGGTCAGGCCCGCGTCGAGCACGGCCTGGGCGAAGTCGGCATTCTCCGACAGGAAGCCGTAGCCGGGGTGGACGGCGTCCGCACCCGAGTCGGCGGCGGCCTGGAGGACCTTGGCGATGTCCAGGTAGCTGGTGCCGGGAGTGTCGCCGCCCAGCGCATAAGCCTCGTCGGCCGCGCGGACGTGCAGCGCATCCCGGTCCGGCTCGGCGTAGACGGCGACGCTGGCAATACCGGCGTCCGAGCAGGCCCGGGCGACGCGGACAGCGATTTCCCCGCGGTTGGCGATGAGCACCTTGCGCACTGTGGCTCCCTTCTTGAACCTCGTTGAGTTTATGGATTCCTGGGCAGTACCGGCGAGTAGCCCCAGGTTGTGAACTATCCCACACAGAGGGTGATGCGCCCGGGCGGGCGGTGGGCGGCCCGACGGGAGTATGTGCAGGTGATGGCGCATACGGCCTGGGTGGTGCGGCGACTGCGCTCGGTGACGGGGCGGCGTGGCGGCGCGATGGGTCGGTGGCACCCGCTCCTGGTGCGGGTGCCGTTCAAGGAGTGGGGGCGGACGCGGGGCCTGGGCCGGGTGTCGGTGCGGGTGTCGGTGCGGGTGCGCCCGCAGGTGCGACTGCGGGCGCGGTGCCGGGGGTGGTTCCGGCGGTGGTGTCCGGACCTCCCGGCGGGGTCGGTGCGCGCTCCAGGGCCAGGGCGGTGACGTCGGCGATCTGCTCGACCACGTCCGGGCCGTAGGCACCCGGGTTGACCACCTTGAGCAGCAGGGCGAAGGTGCCGTCCGTGCCGTACCGGCGGACCAGCCGGCGGTGGTGGGTGACCAGGTGGCGGACGCCGGCATGGTTGGCGATGCCGGTCTGGCCGGAGATCAGGAAGACCGGGCGGCCGTGCCCGGGCGTGGCCAGCCGGGCGAGCAGGACGTACTCCCCGGCCTCGAGGTCGGCGGCGTACGACCGGCCGCCGATGGTGATGGTGTTGTCCCGCACCACCTGGTCGTTGGAGATCGCCACCCCCGGCAGGCCCCAGGCGAGGTGGGCGGCCATCCGCTCGTTGGAGACGGGGCCGCCGAAGCAGAACTCGGTCTTGGCGCCGAGGCCGCGCGGGGCGGCGTCGTGCGCGACCAGGTCGGTGTGCGCGCCGCACTCCTTCACCAGGGCGGCCAGTTCCATCAGCGCGTAGGCGTCGCGCCGGGTGACCGTCCTGTGGTGCGCGCCGGTGCCGATGCTGCGGTTGACCACGATCAGGCACTCGCTGCCGGCGGGCAGGCCGAGGAAGTCCCTGGTCCGTTCCAGTCGGCGTCTTCGGCGCAGGCTCTGACCGAGCCAGCCGAGGACGGCACTGATCGCGCTTGCCACCAGGCCCAGCAGGACGTTGAGCAGACTGTCGGTCATCCGCTCGCCATCTCCCCCGTCGGTTTGGAGCGTCGGCGCCGTCCGGGCGCTCCTCTAGCGTGCATCACATCGGATTGTCGGTGGGGGAGATGGCGACAATTGTGCCGCTCTTTGGCGCGCGGGCGACGCCCCGGCGGCCGACTCCCGGCGTGCGGGCGAGGCTCTGCCGCGACCGTTCCCGGGGCGCGCGTGGGCCCGTCGTACGCGCAGGGTCCGGCATGGGTGCGGGGCTTGCACGTTTGTGCGGGCCGTCGGGCATGCGGGGCCGCCCGACCCGTCAGACCCAGAGGTCGGTGATCCGCACGCCGAGTTCGGTGAGCAACCCGCGCAGCAGCGGCAGCGAGAGGCCGATGACATTGCCCGGGTCGCCGTCGACGCCCTCGACGAACGGGGCTGAGCGGCCGTCCAGGGTGAACGCCCCGGCCACGTGCAGCGGTTCGCCGGTCGCGATGTACGCGGCGACCTCGGCGTCGTCCGGGGTGCCGAAGCGCACGGTGGTGGAGGCGGTGGCGGACGCCTGTCGGCCGGTGGCGGTGTCGATCACGCAGTGGCCGGTGCGCAGCACGCCGGCCCGGCCGCGCATGGCCTGCCAGCGGGCCAGCGCCTCGGCCTCGTCGGCGGGCTTGCCGAGGGCCTGGCCGTCCAGCTCCAGCACCGAGTCGCAGCCGATCACCAGCTCGCCCTCGGTGAGGGTGGCGGCGACGGCCTTGGCCTTGGCCTCGGCGAGCACGAGGGCGAGTTCGGCGGGGGTGGCGGCGGTGAGGGCGTCCTCGTCGACGCCGCTGACCACCACGCGCGGGTCGAGGCCCGCCTGACGCAGCAGCCCGAGCCGGGCGGGGGAGGCGGAGGCGAGCACGAGGGAGCGACGGTCGGTCATGCCACCAGGGTAGAGGGCCGCTCCGGGCGGTCGTTCTGCGGTCGTCAGACCATCAGCAGAACCGCGATCACCAGGGCGAGGACGGCGAGCACATGACCGGCCCGGTGCAGCCGCCGCTGCATGCGCCGGGCTTCCGGGGAGGGCTCGTCGCGGGGGTCTGACCAGAGCATCGTTCCAGGGTGCGCCCCCGGCCGGTCGGGCGCCTGAGTATCCGTACTCAGCTTTCGGGGCAATCCGGGCTCCGTGACGGGGTGCTCCTTCCTGCTGCACTTTGCAAAGTGGGCACTTTGCAAAGTGCAGGTACTGAGCGGCCGCCACAGCTGACAGCTGGGGAAAATGCCAGGTGGGGCCCGCTCCGCCTGGGCGGAGCGGGCCCCGTGGGTGCACTTTGCAAAGTGCACCCACGGGTGAACGGCACGGGTGAACGGCACGGGTGAACGGCACGGGTGAACGGGAACAGGAACGGAGCAGCACCGGGAGCGGCACCGGGTGCAGGAACAGGAACAGCACCGGGAACAGGAACGGCTGCTCGGCACTGCGCGCTGCAGTGCCGAGCAGCCGTTCCCACCCGCCCCCGGTGCCGACGCGGCGACACGGGGAGCGGCAGTACCGAGCGGTACTAACCGGCCCAGCCGGAGGTGCGCCAGGCGTTGACGCCGGGGCGCGGGGTCGCGCGCAGCCGCCGCGCGCGGTCGTTCCAGGCGGAGTCCGGGCCGTCGCCCGCGCGGCGGGCCGCCTCGGCGGCGGCCTGCGCGGCGGCGGCCCGGGACTGGACCACCGCCAGGACGGTGGCCAGCTCCTCGGGGGTCGGCTGCCCGTGCAGCACATGGATCGGGGCCATGCTCAATCCTCTCGCGATCCTCCTGAGAGGAGCCACTACAGCGGAATGTTGCCGTGCTTCTTCGGGGGCAGCACCTCGCGCTTGCCGCGCAGCGCGCGCAGACCGCGGACGATGTGCCGGCGGGTCTCGCTGGGCGCGATGACCGCGTCCACATAGCCGCGCTCGGCCGCCAGGTACGGGTTGAGCAGGGTGTCCTCGTAGGAGGCGATCAGCTCGGCCCGCTTCTCGTCGGCGAGGCCGGCCGCGTCGGCCTCGGCGATCTCCCGCCGGTGGAGGATGTTGACCGCGCCCTGCGCGCCCATCACGGCGATCTGCGCGGTCGGCCAGGCCAGGTTGAGGTCGGCGCCGAGGTGCTTGGAGCCCATGACGTCGTACGCACCGCCGAAGGCCTTGCGGGTGATCACGGTGATCAGCGGGACGGTCGCCTCGGCGTAGGCGTAGATCAGCTTGGCGCCGCGGCGGATGATGCCGTCCCACTCCTGCTCGGTGCCGGGCAGGAAGCCGGGCACGTCGACGAAGGTGATCACGGGGATGTTGAAGGAGTCGCAGGTGCGGATGAACCGCGCGGCCTTCTCGCTGGCGGCGATGTCCAGGCAGCCCGCCAGGTCCATCGGCTGGTTGCCGACGATGCCGACCGGGTGGCCCTCGACCCGGCCGAAGCCGGTGATGATGTTGCCGGCGTAGAGCGGCTGGGTCTCCAGGAACTCGCCGTCGTCGAGGACGTGCTCGATCACGCGGTGCATGTCGTACGGCTGGTTCGCCGAGTCCGGCACCAGGGTGTCGAGTTCGAGGTCCTCGTCGGTGACGGACAGGTCCGCCTCCTCCGGGAAGGCCGGCGGGTCGGAGAGGTTGTTGGAGGGCAGGTACGAGAGCAGGCTCTTGACGTACTCGATCGCCTCCTTCTCGTCCGCCGCCAGGTAGTGCGCGTTGCCGGACTTGGTGTTGTGGGTGCGCGCGCCGCCCAGCTCCTCCATGCCGACGTCCTCGCCGGTGACGGTCTTGATCACGTCGGGACCGGTGATGAACATGTGCGAGGTCTGATCGGCCATCACCACGAAGTCGGTGATCGCGGGGGAGTAGACCGCACCGCCCGCGCAGGGGCCCATGATCAGCGAGATCTGCGGGATCACCCCGGAGGCGTGCACATTGCGGCGGAAGATCTCGCCGTACAGGCCGAGCGAGACGACGCCCTCCTGGATCCGGGCGCCACCGGAGTCGTTGATGCCGATGACCGGGCAGCCGGTCTTCAGCGCGAAGTCCATGACCTTGACGATCTTCTCGCCGAAGACCTCGCCGAGCGAGCCGCCGAAGACCGTGAAGTCCTGCGCGAACACCGCGACCTGACGGCCGTCCACGGTGCCGTAGCCGGTGACCACGCCGTCGCCGTACGGCCGGTTCTTCTCCTGGCCGAAGTTGATCGAGCGGTGCCGGGCGAACTCGTCGAACTCGACGAAGGAGTCCTCGTCCAGCAGCTCCACGACGCGCTCGCGGGCCGTCAGCTTGCCCTTGGCGTGCTGCTTCTCGACCGCCTTGGCGGAGCCGGAGTGCACCGCCTCGTCGATCCTGCGCCGGAGGTCGGCGAGCTTGCCGGCGGTGGTGTGCGGGTCGTGCGACGCCTCGGTCATTCCGGTGGCTCTCCCTGATCCTGGGCCGCGACCTGTTTTCGGTGGCGCGGGCCGGGTGGGGGCGGCGCGGACGAGGGGTGCAGGGCGGCACAACGAACTACCGTTGGGTAGCGTAGCCAGCGCGGAGGGCCCGACGTAATGTCCGGCGGTTATGGCCAGCGCCACAGTGTCGTCGGCGCCCGTTCTGGGAGACGATGGGACGGCGTACGGCCTCCCGGCCGGTGCCGGCCCCGCTGTCCGCCTAGGGTGAGCCGCATGACCTCCGACACCCCCCGCCGCAGTGGACTGCGCGGCCTCGGCCACGCCGGACCGTCGCCGTGGACCGACCTGGACCGCCCGCCGCTGGACGCCGCCACGCTCCGCCGGGACCTGGTGCGCCCCGGTGGGCTCTGGACCTCGCTGGACGTCGTCGAGGAGACCGGCTCCACCAACACCGACCTCGCCGCCCGGGCCCGCGCGGGCGCCCCGCAGGGCGCGGTGCTGGTCGCCGAGTCGCAGAGCTCCGGCCGCGGCCGGCTGGAGCGGCAGTGGACCGCGCCCGCCCGCTCCGGCCTCTTCCTCTCCCTCCTGCTTCGCCCGGACGAGGTACCCGTCGAACGGTACGGCTGGTTGCCGATCCTGGTCGGCGTCGCCGCCGCGAGCACCCTGAGCCGGGTCGCCGAGGTCGAGGTCGGCCTGAAGTGGCCCAACGACCTGCAGGTGGAGGTCGACGGCGCCGAGCGCAAGATCGGCGGCATCCTGACCGAGCTGGGCGGCGGGGCGGTGGTCGCCGGCCTGGGGCTGAACGTGTCGCTGCGGGCCGCCGAACTGCCCGTCCCCACCGCCGCCTCGCTCGCCCTGGCCGGTGCCGCCGTCACCGACCGGACCACCCTGCTGCGCGCGCTGCTGCGCGAGTTCGCCGAGCTGTACGGGGAGTGGACGGCGGTCGGCGGGGACCCGCACACCAGCGGCCTGCTGCGCGCGTACGCGCAGCGCTGCACCACGCTGGGCCGCCCGGTGAAGGTGCTGCTGCCCGGTGACCGTGAACTGATCGGCGAGGCGGTCGCGGTGGACGGGGCCGGGCAGCTGGTGGTCCGTACCCCGGACGGGGGCCGGCGGGCGGTCGGCGCGGGGGACGTCGTCCATGTGCGCCCGGAGCCGCGCGACGGGCGGTAGTACGGGCGGGTCGTTCGGCCGGTCCGGAGCGTGCGCCGGCCCCGCTCCGGCCCTGCTCCGGCCCTGCTCCGGACCCCGCGCCGGGCGGGTCGCGCGCCGTGCGCCGGGCGGGTTACGGTGCCTCCCCTTACCTCCCCT
Source organism: Streptomyces sp. NRRL S-495 (assembly GCF_000966955.1). Taxonomy (NCBI): domain Bacteria; kingdom Bacillati; phylum Actinomycetota; class Actinomycetes; order Kitasatosporales; family Streptomycetaceae; genus Streptomyces; species Streptomyces sp. NRRL S-495. The sequence goes on along the minus strand of NZ_JZWY01000036.1, from coordinate 31,430 downwards.
TGACTCGGGCGGATGCCCCGGATCGCGCGATTCCGTGCGAACATTCCACCTGGCAGCAGTGTGAGGCGCGCCACTGCCCGAACGGGCGCGGCCGCGCCCGCACTGGCACGACACGAGGCGAGTGCGGCGACCGCACGGGGACGGACCGGTGGCAGAGGACGGCAGCAATGGCGGCGGCAACGGCGCCGACGGCAACGGCGGCCCGGCGGGCTCCGACGACCAGACCGTCGCCCTCGACCTCGAACGCCTGATCCTGGACGCGCCACGCCGCTACACCCCGTACCAGGCCGCGCGGGCCGCCGACGTCCCGATGGAACTGGCCACCCGCTTCTGGCGGGCGATGGGCTTCCCGGACATCGGCCAGTCCAGGGCGCTGACCGACGGCGATGTGATCGCGCTGCGCCGACTGGCGGGCCTGGTCGAGTCGGGCCTGCTGAGCGAGTCGATGGCGATCCAGGTGGCCCGGTCCACCGGGCAGACCACGGCCCGGCTCGCGGGCTGGCAGATGGACACCTTCCTGGAGAACCTCACCCAGTCCGTCGAGCCCGGTCTCACCCGGGCCGATGTCGCCTACCCCCTGGTCGAGCTGCTGCTGCCGGAGCTGGAGCAGTTCCTGGTGTACGTCTGGCGGCGGCAGCTGGCCGCCGTCACCGGCCGGGTGGTGCAGGCCGCCGAGGACAACGAGATCACCAGCGGCCGGCTCGCGGTGGGCTTCGCGGACCTGGTCGGCTTCACCCGGTTGTCCCGGCGGCTGGAGGAGGAGGAGCTCGGCGAGCTGGTCGAGACCTTCGAGAACACGTGCTCCGACCTGATCGTCGGCCGGGGCGGCCGGGTGATCAAGACGCTCGGCGACGAGATCCTCTTCGTCTCCGAGGACCCGGTGATCGCCGCCGGGATCGCGCTCAGCCTGATCGAGGCGCTGGCCGAGGACGACAGCATCCCCGCCCTGCGGGTCGGCATGGCCTTCGGCACGGTCACCTCGCGGATGGGCGACGTGTTCGGCACCACGGTGAACCTGGCCAGCCGGCTCACCTCGATCGCACCCAAGGACGCGGTGCTGATCGACGGCGAGTTCGCGGCCGCGCTGGAGCAGTACGGCAGTGTCGCGCCGGCCGGGGAGGACGCGTCCGGGCTGGCCGACGCCCTGTCGGTGGCCGCGGGGCTGCCGCCCTCCGGGCAGTACGGGCCGCTGCCGGAGGCGGGGCACCGGTTCAATCTGCAGCCGATGTGGCGCCGCCCGGTGCGGGGGCTCGGGCTGGTCGAGCCGTGGCTGCTCTCCCGGCGGCCGCACGGCGAGTAGCGCGCGGCCGGGACGGGCCCGACGGCCGTCCGGCAGCCGTTCTGCCGCTGCTTTGCCCCGTCACCTTCTCGGAACCCGGCCCCGTCACAGCCTGCCACCGTCCCCGTCGGCGCTACCGTCGCCCATCCCGTCAGCGATCCCGTCGCAGCCCCGCGCCGTCCTGCCGCCGTCCGACGGGCGGTCCGTCGCGCCACGCCGAACGGTTGAAGGCCGCACGGTCTGGCGAATCCCGACTCCCAAACGGGGCATAACCGAACGAAACCGCCATAGTCTTGGTGCAGGCGCTCCGGTCCGGGCGGCCGGAGTAGCGAACCGTCGGGCGGGTAACCGATGTCGGACGGGTAGGACCTTCGGGAGCCTTCGGTGGTCACGCCGGCACGGACGGTGCGGGCACGGCGGTCGTCCGCCGACCATCAGGAGGACCGGGCACAGGGAGCGAGGCGAGCCGGTGAGCAGTGAGGCGATCATGACGGACCGCGACTGCGACCGAACGCGGCAGCCGGCGGCCGCCGCGCCGGCGCCCCCCGCCCCCGGGGTGCCCCGCACCCCCGTCGGCGGTGCGGCCACCGACGCCCGGCTGACGGCCGTCGTCGAGCTCGCCCAGGACATGGCGGGTGCGCTCACCCCGCTGGAGGCCGTCCGGGCCGCCGCCGCCCGTGCCACCGGGGCGCTCGGCGCCGCCATGGCCGCCGTCTCGGTCTGGGACCGCGAGTCCGGCCGGCTGCGGGTCCTGGTCAACCACGGTGAGCTCTCCCCCGGGGAGGAGGAGCTGCCCGAGGACGAGTCCTACCCGGTCGCCGACTTCCCCGAGATCGTCACCTACCTGGAGGAGCGCTGGACCACCGGCCGGCTGCCGCGCGCCTGGGTGCAGACCGCCGACAACTCCCAGCCGCACGCCGGGCACGCCCACCCGACCGCCGGCGCGTACTGCCAGGAACGCGCCGCCGCGCTGCGCCGGCGCGGCCGGGCCTGCTGCGTGGTCGCGCCGATCGTGCTGCACGGGCAGGCCTGGGGCGAGCTCTACCTGGCCCGGACCGCCGGGTCGGCCGAGTTCACCGAGGCCGACGCCGAGTACGCGACCCTGCTCGCGGCCCAGATCTCGGCCGGCCTCGCCCAGACCGAGCGCCTCGCCGACCTGCGCAAGCTGGCCTTCTCCGACCCGCTCACCGGCCTCGCCAACCGGCGCGCGGTGGACGCCCGGCTGGAGAGCGCGCTGGCCGCCCACAACCGGGACAACACCGTGGTGTCCCTGGTGGTCTGCGACGTCAACGGCCTCAAGCGGGTCAACGACCAGCTCGGGCACGAGGTGGGCGACCGGCTGCTGGAGCGCTTCGCCCACCAGCTGTCGCTGGCCGCCGCGAAGCTCCCCGGGAGCCTCGCGGCCCGGCTCGGCGGCGACGAGTTCTGCCTGCTCGTCGAGGGCCGAAAGTCGGACGAGGTGGTCGCCGTCGCCGAGGAGCTGTGCGCGCGGGCGCTGGCCCTGGCCGAGGGCGAGGGTGTCGCCTGCGGGGTCGCCTCCACCGGGGACTCCATCGGCCCCGTCACCACCCCCGACCGGCTCTTCCGGCTCGCCGACGCCGCCCAGTACCGGGCCAAGGCCGCCCGGGCCGCGCACCCGGTGGTCGCCGGCCGCAGCCACGGGCCCGGCTTCGCGCCCGACCCGACGGTGCTGCTCGCGGACGCCGCCGACCCGCAGTACCGCACCGACGGGCGCCCCCGGTCCGGCGGCCGGGCCGGTACCGGCGACCGCCGGCGGTTCCGCGGCGCCGCACACAGCGCCGACCCCGGGCAGCTGCTCACGGCGGTGCTCGCCGCGCTCGACCGGCAGGGCGCCGCCCGCGCCGTCCACCCGGCCGACACCATGGGCAAGCTCGCCGTCGTCGCCGAGACCACGGCCCGGCTGCTGGATGCGGTCGGCTGGTGGATCTCCTACGTGCCGCCCGGGTCGCAGCTGATGCACACCGCGCGGCACGCCGTCTACCGGATGACCAGCGGACCGAGCAGCACCCGGGCGGAGACCCAGCGCGCCCAGATCGAGGCCCCGGACGCCGTCTTCGACCTCCGCCACTACCCGCTGACCCGGACCGCCGTGCGCGGCGGCGCCTTCGCGCTGCGCGCCGGGGCGGCGGGCAACGACCCGGCGGAGGAGGCCATGCTGGTGGTCTCCGGCTACCGCGGCATGGTCGCGGCCGGCGGCCAGAACCCGGCGGGCGGCTGGCTCCTCGAACTCTTCGCCGACGACGCCACCCTCCCGCTCGGCCAGGTCGCCGCCGCCCTCCGCGCCCTGGTCGCCGTCGCCCTGGTCGCCGTCGCCCTCGCCGGCCCCGCCTCCCCGCCCGGCACCTGACCCGGGGGCCGGGCGCCCGGGGCCCGCGCACCCGAGCGCCCGGGGAGTGTGGTGCTTCGGTGACCGGTTGGTTCCGAGCGGGTCGCGGTCCGGTCCTGGGGGTGGGCGGGACGGGGTGGGCGTGGGATGGTGTCGGCGGTCGGCGGGCCGTCGGGGTCGCGCCGGATCGATGACGGGGGTTGATTCCTGTGCGCGCTCGGGTGATGGGCCTGGTGCTCTCCGCGGTGCTCGCGTTCGGCGGGACGGCGTTGGCGGCCGCACCGGCGGCCTCGGCGGCCTCGGCGGTTTCGGTGGCCCCGGCGGCCGATGCCGGGTCGCGGACGGTGGCGGGCGGTGGTGCCGTCCGGCAGGTGTCGGCGGGGCAGGGTGCCGGGCAGGTCGGGGCGGCGGCGGAGCGCCATGACGCCGCGCAGCTGGCCGCGTCCAAGGACAAGTCGAAGAAAAAGAAGAAGAAGGGCCTCGGCAAGCTCATCGGACTGGTGATCGGCATCGCCGTGGTGCTGGTGGTGATCGCGGTGATCGTCGTCGTGGTGCTGATGCTGCGCCGCCGCAACCGGTCCTGAGAACGGGGCCGAGTCGGGGCGTGCTCAGTCCCTGACGGGGCCGAGCGCGCCCAGGACGGCCGCCACGACCTGGTCGGCGTAGCCGGGGTCGAGCGGGCCGAGGCCGTGCAGCCAGCGGTAGTACAGCGGGCCGTAGAGGAGTTCGACCGCGAGGTCGAGGTCCGCGTCGGCGCGCAGCTGGCCGGCCTCGCGGGCGGTCCGCAGGCGTTCGCGGGTGACGGTCAGCAGTGGGTCGAGGAGGCGTTCGCGGTAGTCGCGCAGCAGGGCGGGGTCGGTGAGCACCTCGGCGGTGAGGGCGCGTCCGGTCCGGTCGAAGGCGGGGTCGGCGAGTTCGAGGGCGGTGAGCCGCAGGACGGTCCGCAGGTCCTCGCCGAGGTCGCCGGTGTCGGGGAGGGCGAGGCCGCCGGAGGGGTTCTCGTTGGCGGCGAGGAAGGCGTCGAAGACGACGGCGCCCTTGGAGGGCCACCAGCGGTAGATGGTCTGCTTGCCGACGCCGGCGCGGGCGGCGACCTTCTCGATGGTCAGCTTGCCGAAGCCGAGTTCGGCGACGAGTTCGGCGGCGGCGGTGAGGATGGCCGCGCGGCTCTGCTCGTTGCGGCGGCTGGGGTCGGGGGTGGTCTGCGGTCCGGTCATGGGCGCCATTCTAACGAGATGACGAGACGATCCGTATCGTCTTGACGATCGGGCTCGCCGGGTGCATTCTGGTGGCACGTCAGCGAGACGAACCGTCTCGTCTCGACAGAGATCCGAACCGCAGCCTTCCGAGAGGACCACCGGCATGACCCGCTCCGCCCATATCGTCATGGCTTCCATCCCGGCCCACGGCCACGTCAACCCGAGCCTCGCCCTGATCGCCGAGCTCGTCGCCCGGGGCCACCGGGTGAGCTACGTCAACGCGCCGTCCTTCGCCGGGGCGGTCGCGTCCACCGGCGCCACGCCCGTCCCGTACGACAGCGTGCTGCCCTTCGACGGCGACCCCGCGGGGTGGCCCGAGGGCCCGGTGGCGATCCAGGACGTCTTCCTCGACGACGCCCTCGCGATGACCCCGGTGCTGCGCGAGCTCTTCGCCGAGGACCGGCCCGACCTCGTGCTGTACGACATCGGCGCCTTCGCCGCCCGGGCGGTGGCCGAGGGGCACGGCGTGCCGGCGGTGCAACTGTCGCCCACGATGGTCGGCTGGGAGGGCTTCGAGGAGGACATGGCCCCGATGTTCGAGGAGCTCCGCAGCGGGCCCGGCGGCCCCGAGCACTACCGGCGGTTCGGCGACTGGCTGGCCGGCAACGGCCTCGTCGTCCAGGACGTCGAGCGGGACGTCGAGCGGTTCAAGAACCGCCCGGACCGCGCGCTGGCGCTGATCCCGCGGGCCCTGCAGCCCTGTGCGGACCGGGTCGACACCGACCGGATCAGCTTCGTCGGCCAGTGCTTCGGCGACCGTTCGCAGCAGGGCCACTGGCAGCGGCCCGCCGGGGCGGAGAAGGTGCTGCTGGTCTCGCTCGGCTCGGCCTTCACCGACCGCCCGGCCTTCTACCGGGCCTGCCTGGAGGCCTTCGGCAGCCTGCCCGGCTGGCACGTCGTGCTGCAGATCGGCCGGTACACCGACCGGGCCGCGCTGGGCGAGGTGCCGGCCAACGTCGAGGTGCACCGCTGGGTGCCGCAGTTCGACGTGCTGGCGCAGGCGGACGCCTTCGTCACCCACGCCGGCACCGGCGGCGCGAGCGAGGGCCTCTTCCACGGGGTGCCGATGATCGCGGTGCCGCAGGCCGTCGACCAGTTCGCCAACGCGGACTCGCTGGTGGCGCTCGGGGTGGCCCGGCGGCTGGACACCGAGGACGCGACCGCCGGGGCGCTGCGCTCCGCGCTGCTGGAGCTGACCGGGGACCCGGCGGTGGCCGAGCGGCTCGCGGAGGGGCGCGCCGCGGCCCGGGCCGAGGGCGGTACGGCGCGGGCGGCGGACCTGGTCGAGGCCGAGTTGAAGTGAGGTGGGGCGGGGCGGGGGTGCGGCTCAGGCGATCCGGTCGGGGCGGGTGTACACATTGGCGCCCTCGCCGCGCAGGAAGCCGACCAGGGTCAGGCCCAGCTCCTCGGCGAGGTCCACGGCCAGCGAGGACGGCGCCGAGACCGCGGCCAGCAGCGGCACGCCGGCCAGTGCCGCCTTCTGGGTCAGTTCGAACGAGGCCCGGCCGCTGACCAGGAGCACATGGCCGGTCAGCGGCAGCAGGCCCTCCCGCAGCGCCCAGCCGACCACCTTGTCCACCGCGTTGTGCCGGCCGACGTCCTCGCGGGCGCACAGCAGTTCGCCGGTCCGGCCGTCGAACAGGCCGGCCGCGTGCAGGCCGCCGGTGGAGTCGAAGGTGCGCTGGACGGCGCGCAGCCGGTCCGGCAGCGCGTAGAGCAGCGCGGGCGGGACGCTCAGCGGGTCCTCGCCGACCGGGTGCCGGACGTGGGTGCGCACGGCGTCCACGGTGTCGCGGCCGCACAGTCCGCAGGCGCTGGTGGTGAGCAGGTTGCGGTGGGCGGAGAGCGGCAGCGGGCGGGTGGTGTCGCGCAGCGTCGCGTCCACCACGTTGTAGGTGTTGGCGCCGTCCGCGTCGGTGCCGGCGCAGTAGCGCAGTGCCGCCAGGTCCTCGCCGGTGGTGGCCAGGCCCTCGCCGACCAGGAAGCCCGCCACCAGGTCGAAGTCCTGGCCGGGGGTGCGCATGGTGACGGTGAGCGGTTCGCCGCCGAGCCGGATCTCCAGTGGTTCCTCGGCGGCCAGCGCGTCGGGCCGGGTGCTGCGCCCGTCCCCGCGCAGCCGGAGCACCCGCCGCCGTGCCGTCGCCCGCGTCATCGTCCCGCCTGCCTTCCCGTCCGCCGCGCCCGGCGTTGCGCCGTCCGCCTCCCCACAGCGTGCGGCACCGGCCCGGGTATTCGAAAATCCTGGTGACCGGGCGGTTCGGTGTCGCGAGCTTTCGACTGGGCCGAGATGGTTGTCATATCTCCATTCACCTGCTGAGATGATGCATATGGATATGCACAGTGCTGCGGCCGCCCACGCGCCGCTCGTCCAGGTCGGCAAGGCCGACGTCGGCGCCGAGGACGTGCTGGCCGTCGCCCGGGGCAACGCCCGGGTCGAGATCGGCCCCGACGCGATCGCCGAGATGGCGACCGCGCGCGCCCGGATCGACGCCCTGGCCGCCGAACCGCGCCCCGTCTACGGCGTCTCGACCGGCTTCGGCGCCCTCGCCGTCCGGCACATCAGCCCCGAGCTGCGCGCCCAGCTGCAGCGCTCGCTGGTGCGCTCGCACGCCGCCGGGATGGGCCCGGTGGTCGAGCGCGAGGTCGTCCGCGCGCTGATGTTCCTGCGCATGAAGACCCTCGCCAGCGGCCGCACCGGCGTCCGCCCGCTGGTCGCCCAGACCATGGCCGCGCTCCTCAACGCCGGCATCACCCCGGTGGTCCGCGAGTTCGGCTCGCTCGGCTGTTCCGGCGACCTCGCGCCGCTGTCGCACTGCGCGCTCGTCCTCATGGGCGAGGGCGTGGCCACCGGCCCCGACGGCGTCGAGAAGCCCGCCGGCGAGCTGCTCGCCGCCGCCGGCATCGAGCCCGTCGAGCTGCTGGAGAAGGAGGGCCTCGCCCTCATCAACGGCACCGACGGCATGCTCGGCATGCTGGTCATGGCCATCGCGGACCTGCAGCGGCTGTTCACCACCGCCGACATCACCGCCGCGATGACCCTGGAGGCGCTGCTCGGCAGCGACAAGGTGCTCGCGCCCGAGCTGCACGCCCCGATCCGCCCGCACCCCGGCCAGGCGGCCGCCGCCGCCAACATGCTGACCGTGCTCCGGGGCTCCGGCCTCACCGGCCACCACCAGGACGACGCGCCGCGGGTCCAGGACGCCTACTCGATCCGCTGCGCCCCGCAGGTCGCCGGCGCCGGCCGTGACACCCTCGCGCACGCCCAGCTGGTCGCCTCCCGGGAGCTGGCCGCCTCGGTCGACAATCCGGTGGTGCTGCCGGACGGCCGGGTCGAGTCCAACGGCAACTTCCACGGCGCCCCGGTCGCCTACGTGCTGGACTTCCTCGCCATCGCCGCCGCCGACCTCGGCTCGATCTCCGAGCGCCGCACCGACCGGCTGCTCGACAAGGCCCGTTCGCACGGCCTGCCGGCCTTCCTGGCCGACGACCCGGGCGTGGACTCCGGCCTGATGATCGCCCAGTACACCCAGGCCGCGCTGGTCAGCGAGAACAAGCGGCTCGCGGTGCCGGCCTCGGTCGACTCGATCCCCTCCTCCGCCATGCAGGAGGACCACGTCTCGATGGGCTGGTCCGCCGCGCGCAAGCTGCGCCAGGCCGTGGAGAACCTCGGCCGGATCCTGGCCGTCGAGCTCACCGCCGCCGCCCGGGCGCTGGAGATCCGTCAGCAGGCCGGAACGGGCGCCGAGCCGGCGCCGGCCACGGCCGCGGCGATGGCCGCCGCCCGGGCCGCCGGGGTCGGCGGCGCCGGTCGCGACCGCTTCCTGTCGCCGGACCTGGAGGCCGCCGCCGCGCTGGTCGCCTCGGGCGAGCTGGTGCGGGCCGTCGAGCGGGTCACCGGCCCGCTGGCCTGACCTCCGCGCCGTACCGAACGGGTGGGACGGGTGACCGGTGGCCGGTGGCGCCGCCGGTCACCGGTCCCAGTCGCTCTTCGGGGCCGCCGCGCCGCGCTGCTCCTGGATCCGCTCGGCGAGCGAGGACGAGACGTTGACGCCGACGATGCCGCCCCAGCAGACCAGCAGGCCCCAGAAGCCGCCGCTCTCGGCGGCGATCGCGGACAGCGGGATGCCGAGCACCAGCGAGATGATCGGGAGCCTGGTCGCCGAACGGCGGCCGAAGCGGCGCGGCCCGTACCCCGGACGGCCGTACGCCCCGGCCGGGCCGTAGCCCTCGGTCGGGCCGTAGCCGTCGGCCGGGCCGAGCCGCTCGGCCACCCGGCGCTCCACCCGGGCGTCGAGGCGGGCGTCGATCCGGGAGAGGAAGGAGTCGACGAGTTCCGACTCGTACTCCGGGCCGAGCTCCTTGCGGGCCTGCAGCGAGGCGTCCAGATCGCGCCGCAGATCGTCCTGACGAGTGTCCATGGGCACCAGCTTCCTCCCTCCGGAGGCCGCCGGTCCATCGGTCCGACGGGGATTCAGGGCGGTCTCAGGGGGATCTCAGGGTCACCCCGAGACGGCCCGCACCCCCTCCGCCCCGCCCGGGGACCGCTCCGGGAGGTCTCGCCCGACGTTCCGTCGGGCGAGACGTCTTTGCCAGCGGCGGCCCGCTGCTGCACAGTCGTCCGAACAGCTCGCATCCGGAGGTACCGCCATGACCGCCACCGACGACGCCGGCACGGTCGGTCCCTCCGCCCGGCTGCTCCAGCTCTTCGAGGGGCACCGGCTCACCCCCACCCAGCGGCGGATCGCGCACTCGCTGGTCCGGCACGCCACCGAGGCGCCGTTCCTCTCCAGCGTCGAGGTCGCCGAACTCGCCGGCGTCAGCCAGCCCTCGGTGACCCGCTTCGCGGTGGCCCTCGGCTACGACGGCTACCCGGCGCTGCGCAAGCAGCTGCGCGAACTCGGCGCCGGCGAGGCCGCCGCCCCCGAGACCCCGGCCGACGCCGTCCGCAACGAGCACCAGCAGGCCGTGCTCGCCGAGATCGAGCACCTGCGCCACCTGGCCGAGCTGCTCGCCGACCCCGAGCCGATCGCCCGCGCCGCCCGGCTGCTCGCCGCCTCCCGCCCGCTGCCGGTGCTCGGCCTGCGGGCCGCCTCCGCGCAGGCGCGCGGCTTCGCGTACTTCGCCGCCAAGGTGCACCCGGACATCCGGCTGCTGGACGAGGGCGGCAGCATGCTCGCCGACCGGCTGGAGCAGGCGGCCGCCGCGGGCGCGAGCGTGCTGCTCTGCTTCGCCCTGCCGCGGTACCCGCGCGAGCTGATGGACGCCCTGGCGGTGGCCCGGGAGTGCGGACTGACCGTCGTCACCGTGGCCGACAGCGTCTTCGCGCCGGTCGCCAAGCTCTCCGACCTGATGCTGCCGGCCGCCGTCGGCACCGGGCTGGTCTTCGACACCGCCTGCGCGCCGATGATGCTCGGCCGGGTGCTGCTGCAGACCATGTGCGACGAACTCCCGGGCGCCGAGGCGCGGCTGGAGGCCATCGAGCAGTCGGCGGCGGCCCGGGGGCTGTTCCTGGAGTAGCCCGCGGGGGATCGCGCGTCAGGCTTCGAGGGTCTGCCGGATCCGCCGCAGGGTCGCGCGCATGCCGGCCCGGTTGTGCGCGGCCCGCCGCTCCGGGGCGACGCCGGTGAAGACCTTGCCGAGCAGTTCGGCGACCGGCGCGCTGCGCCCGGTCCGCAGGTCCCGCCAGTACTCGGTGAGGTTCGTGCCGCCCTCGCCGTCCGGCGCGAACCGGTAGCCCCACTCCGCGACAGGCAGCCCGAAGGTGTCCACCCGGAACGCGAACTCGCTGCCCGGGCGGGCTGTCGTCACCCGGCAGGTGGTGAACCAGACGAACAGGCCGCGCCGGTTGAAGCCGACGAACCGGTCCCCGGCCCGCAGCGGTCCCCGCCGGGCCCACACCGCCCGGCACTCGGGGCTCCACTCCCCGGTCCGCCGCACGGTGCTGACGGCGCGGTAGACCTCCGTCGGCGTGGCCGCCACGCCGATGCTCTCCTCGATGCCCCACTCGCGGTCCATGTCCGCCCTCCCCGTTCGTCCCCGCGGCCCGGAACGCCGCCCCGGCGACCGTACCCGCAGGTTGGCGATCCGCCCAGGGCGGGCATCATTCCGGTCAGGGGGTGCCGCCATGCGCGTGATCCACGAGATGAAGTTCGTCGGCCGGCTCGCCTCCGGAGCCGACGAGTGGTCCTGCCCGACCTGCGGACGCCGTGTCACCCTGCGCCGTCTGCCCGATCCCGAACTCACCGTCCTCGACCCGGGCGACGAGACCGTCGTCCACGTCGGCGTCATCGAACCCGACGCCCGCGCCGCCGCGGCCGCCGAGCAGTACGGCCTCGGCCCCGTCCAGGAGATCCCCCGCCCACCCCGGACCCCCGCGCCGCCCGTGCCTTCCGGCGCCCGGTCCGCGGACGTCCCCGACGACGCCGACCGCCGCTGGCTCGCCGAGATCGGCATCGACTGGGACGGCGACGCGGCGGCCTGAGGTCCAGTCAGTGTCGAGGTGCGTACAACTGCAGGTCCACTGTCGGGAGTTCACTTGACAGCGGTGCGGTGAGCGGCACCGGCTCGCCGTACTTGCCGTGCAGCACTCCCTGGTAGGCGCCGTCCCGGGGGTGGGTGTAGAGCGTCCAGACGCCCTTACGGGGGTCGACGGTCAGGAGCACCGACACCCCGGCGGTGGCGTACCAGTCGGTTTTGGTGGCGACGGACCTGACGCCCTCGGAGTTCGAGATCACCTCGATCGCGAGAGCCACATCGCGTGGATCTGCCAGCCATTCGTCGTCGTCCTCCCATTCGACGGGGAGCACGACGAGGTCGGGAGTGGCGTAGTCGTCCCTGTTGTCCGGCATGGCGATGGACGAGACCTCGTAGGTGTCGAGGCCTGCGGGAAGCAGTAGGGCGAGCCGGCGATTGAGTCGCTTGATGGTCCCTGCGTGCTTTCCGCGAGGAGTCGGGGACATCACCAGGGTTCCTCCGATGATCTGAACTCGGAGGCCGGTGCTCCGCTCGATCTCCTCCGCCGCGTCCCGGAGTCTCCCCGGCCGCACGGTGATGGCCGTCATCGCGTCCTCCATTCGTCGGCGCCTGGGCCGATTGGCTGGTGTTCGCCGGGTTCAGCGTAGCGCGGAGGGTGTCGGTCGTACGGGCGCTGATCGGATGTGCGCAGGTCTGGCCGAAGGCTGAATGTTTGGATATATTCAGTGAAGTCGAGCCTGAATGAATTCATCCGCAAGGAGATCGTGACATGGTGCAGCAGGCGAGTGGGCCGCGTGAGGTGCGGGCGGCGCGGGGGACCGGGCTGACCACGCAGGGGTGGCAGCAGGAGGCCGCCCTGCGGATGCTCATGAACAACCTCGACCCCGAGGTGGCCGAGCACCCCTCGAAGCTGGTCGTCTACGGCGGCACCGGCAAGGCCGCGCGCGACTGGCGCTCCTTCGACGCCATGGTGCGCACGCTCGAGGGCCTGAAGCAGGACGAGACCATGCTGGTCCAGTCCGGCCGGCCGGTCGGCGTCATGCAGACCCACGAGTGGGCGCCGCGGGTGCTGATCGCCAACTCCAACCTGGTCGGCGACTGGGCCAACTGGGAGGAGTTCCGCCGCCTGGAGAGCCTCGGGCTCACCATGTACGGGCAGATGACCGCCGGGTCCTGGATCTACATCGGCACCCAGGGCATCCTCCAGGGCACCTACGAGACCTTCGCCGCCGTCGCCAACAAGCGCTTCAACGGGACGCTCGAAGGCACCATCACCCTCACCGCCGGCCTCGGCGGCATGGGCGGCGCCCAGCCGCTGGCCGTCACCATGAACGGCGGCGTGGCGATCTGTATCGACTGCGACCCGTCCCGGATCTCCCGCCGGATCGAGCACCGCTACCTGGACGTCGAGGCCAAGAACCTCTCCCACGCGCTGGAGCTCGCCACCGCCGCCCGCGACAAGAAGCAGCCGCTCTCCATCGGCCTGCTGGGCAACGCCGCCGAGCTGTTCCCGCAGCTGCTGGCGATGGACGCGCCGATCGACATCGTCACCGACCAGACCAGCGCCCACGACCCGCTGAGCTACCTGCCGGTCGGCGTCTCCTTCGACGACATGGCCACCTACGCGGCCGAGAAGCCCGCCGAGTTCACCACCCGCTCGCGCGAGTCGATGGCCAAGCACGTCGAGGCGATGGTCGGCTTCCAGGACCGCGGCGCCGAGGTCTTCGACTACGGCAACTCGATCCGCGGCGAGGCCCAGCTGGCCGGCTACGACCGCGCCTTCGCCTTCCCCGGCTTCGTCCCCGCGTACATCCGGCCGCTGTTCTGCGAGGGCAAGGGCCCGTTCCGCTGGGCCGCGCTGTCCGGCGACCCGCAGGACATCGCCAAGACCGACAAGGCCGTGCTCGACCTCTTCCCGGAGAACGAGTCGCTGCACCGCTGGATCAAGATGGCCCAGGAGAAGGTGCACTTCCAGGGCCTGCCCGCGCGGATCTGCTGGCTCGGCTACGGCGAGCGCGACAAGGCCGGCGAGCGCTTCAACGACATGGTCGCCGCCGGCGAGCTGTCCGCCCCGATCGTCATCGGCCGTGACCACCTGGACTGCGGCTCGGTCGCCTCCCCCTACCGGGAGACCGAGGCGATGCTGGACGGCTCCGACGCGATCGCCGACTGGCCGCTGCTCAACGCCATGGTCAACGTCGCCTCCGGCGCGTCCTGGGTCTCCATCCACCACGGCGGCGGCGTCGGCATCGGCCGCTCGATCCACGCCGGCCAGGTCACCGTCGCCGACGGCACCGCGCTGGCCGGCGAGAAGATCCGCCGGGTGCTCACCAACGACCCGGGCATGGGCGTCATCCGCCACGTCGACGCCGGCTACGACCGGGCCGACGAGGTCGCCGCCGAGCGCGGCGTGCGCGTCCCGATGAACGAGCACGGCTCGACGGGCGAGCTGTGAGCGACCAGGGCTCCGCGAGCTTCGAACGGATGTGGGCGGAGCTGCTCCCCGTGGGCCGCTCCGCCGCGTCCGGCGGCTACCGCCGCTTCGCCTGGAACAGCGCCGACGCCGAGTGCCGGGCCTGGTTCGAGCAGCAGGCCCGCGACCGGGGCCTGCACTACGAGCTGGACCGCAACGGCAACCAGTGGGCCTGGCTCGGCGACCCGGCCGGCGAGGGCGCGGTGGTCACCGGCTCGCACCTGGACTCCGTCCCGGACGGCGGCGCCTTCGACGGCCCGCTCGGCGTGGTCTCCTCCTTCGCGGCGCTCGACGAACTGCGCGCCCGGGGGACCGGCCTCACCCGGCCGCTGGCGATCGTCAACTTCGGCGACGAGGAGGGCGCCCGGTTCGGGGTGGCCTGCATCGGCTCCCGGCTCACCGCCGGGGTGCTCGCCAAGGAGCAGGCGTACGAGCTGCGCGACGCCGACGGCGTCCGGCTGCCCGACGCGATGGAGCGGGCCGGCCAGGACCCGACCGCGATCGGCGCGGACGGCGACCGGCTGGCCCGGATCGGCGCCTTCGTCGAACTGCACGTCGAGCAGGGCCGCTACCTGACCGAGGAGCACCCGGTCGGCGTGGCGAGCGCGATCTGGCCGCACGGCCGCTGGCGGTTCGACTTCCACGGCGAGGCCAACCACGCCGGCACCACCCGGATCGAGGACCGCCGCGACCCGATGCTGACCTACGCCAACACCGTGCTCGCCGCGCGGAAGAAGGCGAAGCTCGCGGGCGCGCTGGCCACCTTCGGCAAGGTCGCCGTGGAGCCCAACGGCACCAACGCGATCGCCTCGCTGGTGCGCGGCTGGCTGGACTCCCGGGCGGCCGACGAGGAAACCCTCACCGCGCTGGTCGAGGAGATCGGCCGGGCCGCCGCCGAGCGCGGCGAGCGCGACGGCGTCACGGTCGGGCTGACCCGCGAGTCCTACACCCCGGTGGTGGACTTCGACGGCCCGCTGCGCGACCGCCTCGCCGCCCGGCTGGGCGGCGTCCCCGTGCTGCCCACCGGCGCGGGACACGATGCCGGGATCCTCGCCTCGGCGGTCCCGACCGCCATGCTGTTCGTGCGCAACCCGAGCGGCGTCTCGCACTCCCCGGCGGAGCACGCCGAGCCGGCCGACTGCCTGGCCGGCGTCGCCGCCCTCGCCGACGTACTGGAGGACCTGGCGTGTCAGTAAGCAGTACCGGAGGCGCGCAGACGACAGGCCGTGCCGGCGGCGCGCAAACGACAACGTTCTGGGCGCAGTACGCCTGGCTGCCGCACGCCAACGGGCCGGTGGTCGAGCCGGACGTGCTGATCACCACCGGGGCCGGTGGAAAGATCGCCCGGGTGCAGCCGGACAGCGGGCCCTGCCCGCCCGGCGCCGTCCGGCTGGAGGGCCTGCTGCTCCCGGGGCAGGCGAACGCGCACTCGCACGCCTTCCACCGGGCGCTGCGCGGCCACGTCCAGGTCGGCTCCGGCACCTTCTGGACCTGGCGCGACACCATGTACCGGTTCGCCGGCGCGCTCGACCCGGACCGCTACCTGGCGCTCGCCACCGCGGCCTACGCGGAGATGGCGCTCGCCGGGATCACCGCCGTCGGCGAGTTCCACTACCTGCACCACGCGCCCGGCGGCGCCCGGTACGACGATCCCAACGCGATGGGCGAGGCGCTGATCGAGGCCGCCGCCCGGGCCGGCATCCGGATCACCCTGCTCGACACCTGCTACCTGTCCTCCGGCTTCGGCACCGAGCCGACCAGGCCGCAGCTGCGGTTCAGCGACGGCGATGCCGAGGCCTGGGCCGAGCGGGCCGACCTGCTGAAGGCCCGCGAGCACGCCCGGATCGGCGCCGCGATCCACTCGGTGCGCGCCGTGCCCGCCGAGCAGATCGGCACCGTCGCCGAGTGGGCGGCGCAGCGCGAGGCGCCGCTGCACGTCCACCTGTCCGAGCAGACCGCCGAGAACGACGCCTGCCTCGCCGCGCACGGCGTCACCCCGACCCGGCTGCTCGCCGACCGCGGCGCGCTCGGTCCGCGCACCTCGGTCGTGCACGCCACCCACCTCACCGAGGAGGACGTCGAGCTGCTGACCGGCTCCTCCACCACCGTCTGCATGTGCCCCACCACCGAGCGGGACCTCGCGGACGGCATCGGCCCGGCCCGGCAGCTGGCCTCCGGGGGGTGCCCGATCAGCCTCGGCAGCGACAGCCACGCCGTGATCGACCCGTTCGAGGAGGCCCGGGCGCTGGAGCTGGACGAGCGGCTGCGCACCCGCACCCGCGGCCACTGGACGGCGAACGCGCTGCTCCGGGCCGGTACGGAGGACGGCCACGCCTCGCTCGGCTGGCCCGAGGCGGGGCGGATCGAGGCCGGTTCGCTGGCCGACTTCACCGTGATCGCCCTGGACTCGGTGCGCACGGCCGGTCCGGCGCCCCGGCTGGGCGCGGAGATCGCGGTGTTCGCGGCCGCCGCGGCGGACGTCCGGCACGTGGTGGTCGGCGGCCGGCACGTGGTGAAGGACGGCACGCACACCCTGGTGCCGGACGTGCCGGGCGCGCTGCGGTCCTCGATCGCCGCGCTCGGCTGCTGAGTTCTCGGCATTCCCGTGGGTGACCGGGGGCGGGCGGCATCGGACCGTCCGCCCCCGCTCCCGTTTCCCGCTCCGCCCCCGTTTCCCGCTCCGCCCCAGTTTCCCGTTCCCGCTCCCCGAAAGGTTCCGACGTGAGCAGCTCGAACAGCACCCCGAGCAGCAGCCCGACCATGCCGAGCACCCTGATCACCGGGATCGGCACCCTGGTCACCAACGACCCCGCGCACGGGACCGGGCCGCTCGGCGCGCTCACCGACGCGGCGGTGGTGATCGACGGCGGCACCGTCGCCTGGGTCGGCCCGGCGGCCGGGGCCCCTGCCGCCGACGAGGTGTTCGACGCGGCGGGCCGCGCCCTGCTGCCCGGCTGGGTGGACTCGCACGCCCACCTGGTCTTCGCCGGTGACCGCACCGCCGAGTTCAACGCCCGGATGTCCGGGCAGTCCTACTCGGCCGGCGGCATCCGCACCACGGTGGCCGCCACCCGGGCCGCCGCCGACGCCGAGCTCGACGCCAACCTGGCCCGGCTGGTGCGGGAGGCGCTGCGCCAGGGCACCACGCTGGTCGAGTGCAAGTCCGGGTACGGGCTCACGGTGGAGGACGAGTCGCGGGCGCTGCGGATCGCCTCCTCGTACACGCCGGAGACCACCTACCTGGGTGCGCACGTGGTGGCCCCGGAGTTCGCGGACGACCCGGCGGGCTACGTCGAGCTGGTCACCGGCCCGATGCTGGACGCCTGCGCGCCGTACGCCCGCTGGGTGGACGTGTTCTGCGAGAAGGGCGCCTTCGACGGCGACCAGGCCCGGGCGATCCTCACCGCGGGGATCGAGCGCGGGCTGATCCCCCGGGTGCACGCCAACCAGCTCACCTACGGCCCGGGTGTGCAGCTGGCGGTGGAGCTGGGCGCGGCCTCGGCGGACCACTGCACCCACCTCACGGACGAGGACGTGGCCGCGCTGGCGGGCTCGTCGACGGTGGCGACGCTGCTGCCGGGGGCCGAGTTCTCCACCCGGGCGGTCTACCCGGACGCGCGCCGGCTGCTGGACGCGGGGGCGGTGGTGGCGCTGTCCACCGACTGCAACCCGGGCTCCAGCTTCACGAGTTCGATGGCGTTCTGCATCGCGGTGGCGGTGCGGGAGATGGGCATGACGCCGGACGAGGCGGTCTGGGCCGCGACGGCGGGCGGCGCGCGGGCGCTGCGGCGCACGGATGTCGGCACGGTGCGGGTGGGGGCCCGGGCGGACCTGCAGCTGCTGGACGCGCCCTCGCCGGTGCACCTGGCCTACCGGCCGGGTGTGCCGCTGACGGCGGCGGTCTGGCGGGCGGGCGTGCGCGAGGTCTGACGGGCCGGGAGGTTTGACGGGCCGGGAGGTCGGACGGCGCCGGGATGTCTGACGGCGCTTCGGGCGGTGTGCGGGGCCGGGAGGGTGTGCCTCTCCCGGCCCCGCCGTCGTGCTCAGCCGAGTCCCAGCGACCGCCGTAGGAAGTCGAGCTGGTGGTGCAGCAGGTGCTCGGCCACCCCGGGGTCGGCCGGGGAGTGGCCCGCGCCGGGGAGCGGCAGGAACTCGTGCGGGCGGCCGGCGGCGAGCAGGGCGGCCGAGAGCCGCAGACTGTGGGCGGGCAGCACGTTGTCGTCGGCGAGGCCGTGGATCAGCAGCAGCGGGCGGCGCAGCCCGGGGGCGTCGGGGAACAGCGAGGCGGCCTCGTAGCGCTCGGGGTGCTCGTCCGGGTGGCCGAGGAAGCGTTCCTTCCAGTGGGTGTCGTAGAGCCGGTGGTCGGTGGGGGCGGCCCCGGCGACGGCGGCGTGGAACACGTCGGGGCGGCGCAGGACGGCGAGCGCGGCGAGGAAGCCGCCGAAGGACCAGCCGCGGATGCCGACCCGGTCGAGGTCGAGCAGTCCGGGGCGGAGCGCGGCGGTGGTGTGCAGGGCGTCGACCTGGTCGGCGAGGACGGGGTCGGCGATGTCCGCGAAGACGCTCTTCTCCCAGCGCGGGCCGCGCCCGGGGGTGCCCCGGCCGTCGACGACCAGGACGGCGAAGCCCTGGTCGGCGAACCACTGGGAGGTCAGGTCCCACCAGTGCGGGGCGGCGGAGACCTTGGCCATGGCGGGGCCGCCGTAGGGGTCGAGCAGGACGGGCAGCGGGCCGTCGCCCGGGCGGTGGCCGGCGGGGAGGAAGAGCGCGGCGCGGAGTTCGCGCGGGCCGAGCCGGAGCAGTTCGGGGCGGGCGGTGAGGACGGGCGTCTGCGTGCGGGAGACGAGGGTCGCGGCGGGCCGGCCCGGTCGGTGGACGGTGGTGCGGCCGGTGGGCGCGCCGGGAGTGCGGGCGGTGTGGACGAGCGTGCCGGCGCGGCGCACGCCGGTGTGCGTGCCGGGCTCGTGGCTGAGCCGGACGGCGCCCGAGGCCGGGTCCCACGACCAGAGGTGGGTCTCGGTCGGTTCGTCGGAGGCGGTGAACAGCACCTGCTCGCCGTCGGTCCCGAGGACGGCGCGCAGCTGGAGGCCGGGCGGGGTGACGGGGGTGCCGTCGACGGTGAGGTGGCGGATGTCGCCGTGGTCGGCGGTGTCGACGAGGGAGCCGGCGGCGGTCCGGGCGGGCACGCCGGGGAGGAGTTCGACCCAGTGCTCGTCGCGGCGTTCGGCGAGGACGCGGGTGGCGCCGTCGGCGGGGTCGACCGCGAGGGTGAGCACGGTGCGCTGGTCGCGGCTCTGCACGGCGGCGTACGGGCCGTGGGCGTCCCAGCCGGCGGCGGTCAGGTACTCGAAGCCGGCCCGGTCCCAGCGGACCTCGGTGCGTCCGCCGTCGAGGTCGAGCAGCCAGAGGGTGACCTCGGCGTTGTCGGTGCCGGCCAGCGGGTAGCGGTGCGTGCGCGGCGGCCGGGCCGGGTCGGCGGGGTCGGCGTGGTGGAGGCGGCGCAGCGGGCGCTCGTCGACCCGGGCGACCAGCAGCCGGGTGCCGTCGGGGGACCACCAGTGGGCGCGGTGGCGGTGCATGGACTCGGCGGCGACGTGTTCGGGCAGGCCGTAGCGGACCTCTTGGTGCTCGGGTTCGGCGAGCGCGCGGTCGTCCCGGCCGTCGGCCCCGACGACCCGCAGGGCGCCGCCGCCGACGTAGGCGATCCGGCGGCCGGTGGGGTCGGGGCGGGGGTCGTGGACCTCGGTGGCGGTGGGCACCCGGCGGACCTCGCCGGTGGCGGTGTCGGCGAGCAGCAGGACGCCGGACAGGGCGAGGGCGGCGGTGCGGCCGGTGGCGTCGGTCGCGTACGCGGTGATGCCGCGGCCGAGGACGCGGGCGCGTTCGCGCCGGATCCGTTCGGCCTCGGGGAGTTCGCCGCCGGTGTCGCCGAGGGCGGCCGGGTCGGCGACCAGGCGTTCCTCGCCGGTGTCGGTGTCGAGGGCCCAGAGCCGTCCGGTCGGGTCGTCGCCGGCCTGGCTGCGCAGGAAGAGCACGGTGCGGCCGTCGGCGGTGACGGTGGGGGCGGCGGGCGCGCCGAGGGTGAGGCGTCCGGTGCGGGCGAGCTGGCGGGGGAGCGAATCGGTCGGCATGCCGGGCACCATAGGCAGATCCGTTCGGGTGCTGTCGAGAGGTGGCCGGGCCGGGGAAACGGCCGGGGCCGGTCGAGGGGGACGTCAGTGGACGTCGCCCATCAGCCGCACGACGTTGCGGCGGTACATGTACAGCGCCGCGCCGGCGAGGATCGCCATGCCGCCCTGGACCGCGAAGTACCAGGTGGAGCCGACCACGCTGTCGCCGAGGACGAGCTGGAAGATGGCGGCGACGCAGTCACCCGCGGTGACCGCGAGGAACCACACGCCCATCATCTGGCTGGCGTACTTGGTCGGCGCCAGCTTGGTGGTGACGGACAGGCCGACCGGGGAGAGGGTCAGCTCGCCGACGGTCTGGATCAGGTAGACCGAGGCCAGCCAGAGCGGCGTGACCTTGGTGTCGCCGGAGGCGGCGGCCATCGCCAGCATCATGACGATGAAGGAGGCGCCGATCATCAGCAGGCCGAAGGAGAACTTCGCGGTGGTGCTGGGGTTCTTGGAGCGGCGGGAGAGCGCCACCCAGATCCAGGCGAAGACCGGGGCCAGGGCCATGATGTACAGCGGGTTGAGCGACTGGAACCAGCTCGACGGGAAGTCGAAGCCGAACAGCGTGGACGCGGTGTTGTCCTGCGCGAAGATGTTCAGCGTCGAGCCGGACTGGTCGTAGATCATCCAGAACACGGCGGCGGCGACGAAGAACCAGATGTAGCCGCTCATCCGGGACTGCTCGGTCTCGTCGAGGTCCTTGTCGCGCTTCACCTTGGCGAAGACGAAGACCGGGATCGCGAGGCCCGCGATGGACAGCGGCCAGATCGCCCAGTTGATGGTGAAGTGGCCGGTCAGCGCGACGACCGCGTAGAAGACGACGGCGGCGGCGAGCCACAGCGCGGCCTTCTTGAAGATCGCGCTCTTCTCGGCGGCCGAGATCGGCGAGGTCACCACGTCGCTCTTGGCGCTCAGGTGGCGGGTGCCGAGCAGGAACTGGGCCAGGCCCAGGGCCATGCCGACGCCGGCCAGGGCGAAGCCAAGGTGCCAGTCGACCTCCTGGCCGACGGTGCCGATGACCAGCGGGGCGGCGAAGGCACCGAGGTTGATGCCCATGTAGAAGATGGTGAAGCCGCCGTCACGGCGCGGGTCGTTGGGCCCGTCGTAGAGGTGGCCGACCATCGTCGAGATGTTGGCCTTGAGCAGGCCCGAGCCGATCGCGATCAGCGCGAGGCCGGCGAAGAACGACACACCGACCGGCAGGGCCAGCAGGAAGTGGCCGATCATGATGATCGTGCCGCCGAGGGCGACGGTCTTCCGGGCGCCGAGGAAGCGGTCGGCGATCCAGCCGCCCGGGAGGGCCAGCAGGTAGACCATCGCCGTGTAGACGCTGTAGACGGCGCTCGCGACGGCCATCTTCATTCCGAGGCCGCCGTCGGTGACGGAGGCGGTCATGTAGAGCACCAGCAGGGCACGCATGCCGTAGTAGCTGAAGCGCTCCCACATCTCGCTCATGAAGAGGGTGGCGAGGCCCCGGGGGTGCCCGAGGAAGGTCTTGCCGCTGGGAGAGGCCGACTGAACGCCGGACTCCAGGGTCGTAGACGCCATGTGTAGTGGTTCCTTGCCTGACAGCGTCCGCCAAGGGGGGTGGAGGCGGACGTGGACGAAACCACTCTACGTGGCGATATTTGGCGGCATCAGCTGACAAAAGCCGTGTATCAGGTATGGAAATGGCAAAGTCCGCGAGAGATCAGTCCACGCTATCCATGGTAGAGCAGCAATTATTCCTTCGCTTTCAAGCCTGAGGAGCAGGATCTTCGCCGAACACGCGGCCTGGGCGTGTTGGTTGAGGCTCGACCACCCCCCGTATAACGATCACGCACTGTGAACTACCTCACGGCGGCAACGGCCGCACCCCGGCGGACTACCATCAGCCCATGACCTGTGTGCTGCTCGCCGAGGACGACCCCGCGATCTCCGAACCGCTCGCCCGGGCGCTGCGTCGCGAGGGGTACGAGGTGCTCGTCCGTGAGGACGGTCCCTCCGCGCTGGCCGCCGGGCTCGGCGAGGAGGTCGACCTCGTCGTCCTCGACCTGGGCCTGCCCGAGATGGACGGCCTGGAGGTGTGCCGCCGGCTGCGCGCGGACGGCCGCAGCTGCCCCGTCCTGGTGCTCACCGCCCGCGCGGACGAGGTCGACACGGTGGTCGGCCTGGACGCCGGCGCCGACGACTACGTCACCAAGCCGTTCCGGCTCGCCGAACTGCTCGCCCGGGTCCGGGCCCTGCTCCGGCGCGGCAACGTCGACCAGCTCACCACCGGCGCCCACGGCGTCAAGATCGACATCGAGTCGCACCGCGCCTGGCTGGGCGAGGAGGAGCTCACCCTCTCCGCCAAGGAGTTCGAGCTGCTCCGGGTGCTGGTCCGGGACGCCGGCCGGGTGGTCACCCGCGAGGAGATCATGCGGCAGGTCTGGGACACCACCTGGTGGACCTCCACCAAGACCCTCGACATGCACATCTCCTGGCTGCGCAAGAAGCTCGGCGACGATGCCGCCAACCCCCGCTACATCGCCACCGTGCGCGGGGTGGGCTTCCGGTTCGAGAAGAATTAGCCCGAGCGGACGCCCCGACCGGGGGCGCCCACCACCGTCGGGAGCGGCAGCGTGAAACGCCGAATGATCAACTCGCTGCTGGGCGTCGTCCTGGTGGTGGTCGTGGTGTTCTGCGTCCCGCTGGCGGTGGTGGAGAAGCGCACCATCGTCAGCTCCGCCCAGGACCGGGTGGACGCCGCCGCCGTCCGGGTGCTCGCCCTGGTGGAGAACCGGCTCGCCGCCAACGAGCCGGTCACCGGCGACAAGTTCGTCAACCAGGTCTCCGAGGGCCAGTACGTCGAGGTGGACATCCCCGGCCGGGCGACCGTCTCCAGCGGGCAGCGGCCCGACGGCGACCATGTGCTCAAGGCGGTCGAACGCGGCGCCAGCGGCGAGACCGTCATCGTCGAGCAGTCCCGCGAGGCGGTCGACCACGAGATCGCCAACATGCTGCTGCTGCTCGGCGTGGTCGCGCTGCTCGCCGTGCAGGCCGCCGTCGCCCTCGCCGTCTGGCAGGCCAAACGGCTCGCCCAGCCGCTCACCGACCTCGCCGAGACCGCCGAGCGGCTCGGCTCCGGCGACCCGCGCCCGCGCGACCGCCGCTACGGCGTGCCCGAACTCGACCGGGTCGCCGAGGTGCTCGACGTCAGCGCCGAACGGATCGCCCGGATGCTCACCGCCGAGCGCCGGCTCGCCGCCGATGCCTCGCACCAGCTGCGCACCCCGCTCACCGCGCTCTCCATGCGGCTGGAGGAGATCACCGCGCTGGCCGAGGACCCGGAGACGGTCAAGGAGGAGGCCACCATCGCCCTCCAGCAGGTCGAGCGGCTCACCGACGTCGTCCAGCGGCTGCTGACCACCCAGCGCGACCCGCGCAGCCCCACCGCCGTCGCCTTCGACGTCGACGACGTGGTCAAGCAGCAGATCGAGGAGTGGGGACCGTCGCTGCGCGGCACCGGGCGGGTGCTCCAGGTCGAGGGCCTGCGCGGGGTCACCGCCGTCGGCACCCCCGGCACGGTCGCCCAGGTGCTGGCCACCCTGATCGAGAACACGCTGATGCACGGCGCGGGGACGGTCACCCTGCGGGTCCGGCCGTCCGGGACGTCGGTGGTGGTCGAGGTGCAGGACGAGGGCCCCGGGGTCCCGCCCGAGCTGGGCAACCGGGTGTTCGAGCGCGCGGTCAGCGGCCGCAACTCGACCGGCATCGGGCTGGCCGTCGCCCGCGACCTCGCGGAGGCGGACGGCGGGCGGCTGGAGCTGCTCTCGCTGCGGCCGGCGGTGTTCGCGCTCTTCCTCGGCCGCAGCCGGCGCGAGGTGTAGTGCCCGGTCCGGCGGTCCGGTGCGGTCAGAACCGCTCGTCGCGGACCACGTCCAGGTCGGTGAAGCTGGGCGGCGCGTCGCAGAGCGCCACCATCTCGCGGTAGATCCGGTCGGTCTCCGGCAGGTTCGAGTTGCGCATGGCGTCCTCGTACGAGGCGAACTCGACGATCTCCACCACGTGCCGGGGGTCCGAGCGGTCGGTGCCGACCAGCGCGTGGTCGACGGTCCGGCGGCCCTCGGTCTTCTCGGCCCAGCGGTCCATCAGGCCGTTGAGCTCCTCGATCCGGTCGGTCCGGCATTCGATGATCTGGACGAAGGTCATGGCGAGCCTCCTGCGTCCCCCCGGGCCTCGATCGTTCGCCGGCCGTGCCCGCTCCCGGTCACCACTCTCCTCCTGCCGCGGCGGGGGCGGCAAGGCGGGAGGGGGGAGACCGCGGACCTACTCGGCCTTGGCGAGCCGGATCCGCTCGGTGGCCAGCACCAGTTCGGCCTGGGCGACCACAGCGGCGGCCCCGGCGGGGGCGGCGGTGGCCTCGGCGGTGGCGGGGCGGTCTCGGCGACCGGCTCCGGGACGGTCTTGAACACCCATGTCCGGTACGAGACGAAGCGGAACACGGTGCCCAGCCCGAGGCCGACCACCTTCGCGGCCAGCAGCTCGTAGGAGTCGAGCCCGAACGCGTACTTCGCGACACCGATCAGCCCGGTGTCGATCACCATGCCGATGCCGCTGAAGACCAGGAACAGCGTGATCTCGCGCTTGCGCGAGGCGGCGTCCCGGTCCCGGTACAGCCAGTAGCGGTAGCCCAGGTAGTTGGTGAAGATCGCGATCGAGGTGGCGGCGATGTTGGACCGCATCGAGGCGAGGTGCAGACCGTTGATGCAGGCCCAGAAGATGGCGAAGTTGACCACGACACCACTGAGGCCGACGATGCCGAACTTCATCGCCTCGCCCTTCATGCCGCGCAGCTTCTGCGCCAGCGAGGGGTTCGACGCCGTGGTCGTCGCCATACCGGGCTGCCTCCATGTGCCTGCGGACGAAAGGTCGCCGGGGCAGGTGCGCCGCGGTCCCCTTGAGCCCTGCGTGCACGCACATGATCGGATCGCGCGTATCAGGACCTGGCCGACCAGGCTACCCGGTTCCGCCGATCGGCTCAGCCCCCCGGGCACGGCCGGACGGAGCCCGGGAGTAGGACGCGGTAGCGGCGGGAGTGGTTCCACGGCCTCCGACCGGCCCGGATATCCTGGCGGGGTGACTTCCCCGGGCAACGCGAATTTTCCAGTGGTGGGCATGATCGGCGGCGGGCAGCTTGCCCGCATGGCACACCAGGCGGGCATCCCGCTCGGAGTCCGGTTCAAGCTCCTCGCCGACACTCCCCAGGACTCGGCCGCGCAGGTCGTCTCCGACGTCGTCCTCGGCGACTACCGCGACCTCGACACCCTGCGCCGCTTCGCGGCCGGCTGCGACGTGATCACCTTCGACCACGAGCACGTGCCGACCGAGCACCTGCGGGCCCTGCAGGCCGACGGCATCGCCGTCCGGCCCGGGCCCGACGCGCTGGTCAACGCCCAGGACAAGGGCGTGATGCGGGCCAAGCTCGACTCCATCGGCGTCCCCTGCCCCCGGCACCGGATCGTCGCCGACCCGGCCGATGTGACCGCGTTCGCGAACGAGGGCGCCGGCTACCCGGTGGTCCTGAAGACCGTCCGCGGCGGCTACGACGGCAAGGGCGTCTGGGTGGTCGGCGACGAGGAGGCGGCCGCGGCGCCGTTCCTGGCCGGCGTCCCGGTGCTCGCCGAGGAGAAGGTCGACTTCGTCCGCGAGCTGGCCGCCAACGTGGTCCGCTCGCCCAGCGGCCAGGCGGTCGCCTACCCGGTGGTGGAGAGCGTCCAGGAGAACGGCGTCTGCGCCGAGGTCACCGCCCCCGCGCCCGACCTCGACCCCGCGCTGTCCGACGAGGCCCAGCAGCTGGCCCTGCGGATCGCCGGCGAGCTGGACATCACCGGCCACCTCGCGGTCGAGCTGTTCCAGACCCGGGACGGCCGGATCCTGGTCAACGAGCTGGCCATGCGCCCGCACAACTCCGGGCACTGGAGCCAGGACGGCGCGGTCACCTCGCAGTTCGAGAACCACCTGCGGGCCGTGCTCGACCTGCCGCTCGGCGACCCCCGGCCGCGCGCCAAGTGGACCGTGATGGTCAACGTCCTCGGCGGCGACTACCCGGACATGTACCACGCCTTCCTGCACTGCATGGCCCGCGACCCGGGCCTGCGCATCCACATGTACGGCAAGGACGTGAAGCCCGGCCGCAAGGTCGGCCACGTCAACGTCTTCGGGGACGACCTCGACGACGTCCGTGAGCGCGCCCGCCACGCGGCCGCCTACCTGCGAGGAACGATCACCGAATGACGGCCCCCACCACCTCCCCCCTCGTCGGCATCGTCATGGGCTCGGACTCCGACTGGCCCGTGATGGAGGCCGCCGCCCAGGCGCTCGACGAGTTCGAGATCCCCTACGAGGTCGACGTCGTCTCCGCGCACCGGATGCCGCGCGAGATGGTCGCGTACGGCGAGAGCGCCCACAAGCGCGGCCTGAAGGCGATCATCGCGGGCGCCGGCGGCGCCGCCCACCTGCCGGGCATGCTCGCCTCGGTCACCCCGCTGCCGGTGATCGGCGTGCCGGTGCCGCTGCGCTACCTGGACGGCATGGACAGCCTGCTGTCGATCGTGCAGATGCCGGCCGGCGTCCCGGTGGCCACCGTCTCGGTCGCGGGCGCGCGCAACGCGGGCCTGCTCGCGGTGCGGATGCTGGCCGCCTTCGACGCGGACCTCACCGAGCGGATGACCGAGTTCCAGGCCGAGCTGAACAGCCAGGCCACCGAGAAGGGCAAGAAGCTCCGGGCCAAGGTGGCGGGTTCCGCCTCGTTCGGCTTCGGAAAGTAGTCATAAAAGCAGTCTGGTCGGATACAACAGCTCGTATGACCTCTGAGCTGCTGGATTCCACGCCCGCCGCCCTGCTGGAGCGCGCCCGGGCCGTCCTTCGCACCGCCCCCGTGGTGGACGGCCACAACGACCTCCCGTGGGCGATGCGCGAGCAGGTCGGCTACGACCTCGACGCGCTCGACCTGGCCGCCGACCAGAGCGCCCGGCTGCACACCGACCTCGTCCGCCTCACCGCGGGCGGGGTCGGCGCGCAGTTCTGGTCCGTCTATGTGCCCAGCCGGCTCGCCGGGGACCACGCCGTCAGCGCCACCCTCGAACAGATCGACTTCGTGCACGCCCTGGTCGACCGCTTCCCCGAGCGGCTGCGGCTCGCGCTCACCGCCGACGACCTGGAGGCCGCCCGCGCCGAGGGCCGGATCGCCTCCCTGATCGGCGCCGAGGGCGGCCACTCGATCGACTGCTCGCTCGCCACCCTGCGCGCCCTGTACGCGCTCGGCGTCCGCTACATGACGCTCACCCACAACGACAACACCCCGTGGGCCGACTCCGCCACCGACAAGCCCGCCGCCGGCGGCCTCACCGCCTTCGGCGAGGAGGTCGTCCGGGAGATGAACCGGCTCGGCATGCTGGTCGACCTCTCGCACGTCTCCGCCGACACCATGCGCGACGCCCTGCGGGTCAGCGAGGCCCCGGTGCTGTTCTCGCACTCCTCGTCCCGCGCGGTCTGCGCCCACCCGCGCAACGTCCCGGACGACGTGCTCGCCCGCCTCGCCGACAACGGCGGCGTCGCGATGGCCACCTTCGTGCCCAAGTTCATCCTGCCCGCCGCGATCGAGTGGACCGCCGCCGCCGACGAGAACATGCGCGCCCACGGCTTCGACCACCTCGACACCACCCCCGCCGGGATGGCCTGCCAGCGCGCCTACGAGGAGGCGAACCCGCGTCCGGTCGCCACCGTCACCACCGTCGCCGACCACCTCGACCACATGCGCGAGGTCGCCGGCGTCGACCACATCGGCATCGGCGGCGACTTCGACGGCACCGCCTTCCTCCCGGACGGCCTCGACGACGTCGCCGGCTATCCCAACCTGATCGCCGAACTGCTGCGCCGCGGCTGGTCGGAGGCCGACCTCTCCAAGCTCACCTGGCACAACGCGGTGCGCGTCCTGCGCGACGCCGAGACCGCCGCCGCCCGCCTCCGCGAGGGGGGCCGGGCCCCGTCCATCGCCACCCTCGCCCGCCTGGACGGCTGACCTCCCGGCGCCCGGCGGGGCGGTCCGACCGCTCCGCCGGTCCCCGGCGGGCTCAGCCCAGCCGCGGGAACTCGATCGCGGGGCACTTGTCCATCACCATCTCCAGCCCGGCGGCGGTGGTCCGGGCGTACGCCGCCTCGTCCACCACACCGAGCTGGAACCAGACCGCCTTCGCCCCCACGGCCACCGCCTGGTCCGCGACCTCCCCGGCCAGCGCGCTGTTCACGAACACGTCCACCACGTCGACCTCGAACGGGATGTCCGCGAGGGAGGCGTACCCCGGCTCGCCGAGCACCGTCTCGGCCTTCGGGTGGACCGGCACGATCCGCTTGCCGTGCTCCTGGAGGAACCGGGCCACGCCGTAGGCGGCCCGCGCGGTGTTGCTGGACAGGCCGACCACCGCCCAGGTGTCACCCCGGCCGGTGAGGATGGAACGGACCGTCGCTTCGTCGCCGTAGTTCGTCATGCCCGGGGCAACGAAGGCCGGCGGCCGGGGATTCCCGTCAGCTCGGGCGGCCGAGCGCGCGGTAGGTCCAGCCGGCGGCGCGCCAGGCGTCGGCGTCCAGGACGTTGCGGCCGTCGAGCAGACGGCGCTCCGCCACGACCGCGCCCAGCTCGGCCGGGTCGAGCGCGCGGAACTCCTGCCACTCGGTGAGGTGCAGGACGACGTGGGCGCCCTCGGCGGCCTCCAACGCGGAGTCGGCGTAGGCCAGTCCGGGGAACATCTTGCGCGCGTTGTCCATCGCCTTGGGGTCGTAGACGGTGACCTGCGCGCCCTGGAGCTGGATCTGCGCGGCCACGTTGAGCGCGGGCGAGTCGCGGATGTCGTCCGAGTTGGGCTTGAACGCGGCGCCGAGGACGGCGATCCGCCGGCCCAGGAAGCCGCCGGCGCACTGCTCGCGCGCCAGCTCGACCATCCGGGAGCGGCGGCGCATGTTGATCGAGTCGACCTCGCGGAGGAAGGTCAGCGCCTGGTCGGCGCCCAGTTCGCCGGCCCGCGCCATGAACGCCCGGATGTCCTTGGGCAGGCAGCCGCCGCCGAAGCCCAGGCCGGAGTTGAGGAACTTGCCGCCGATCCGGTCGTCCAGTGCGAGCGCCGCGCTCAGCTGGGTGACGTCCGCGCCGGCCGCCTCGCAGACCTCGGCCATCGCGTTGATGAAGGAGATCTTGGTGGCCAGGAAGGAGTTGGCGGCGGTCTTCACCAGCTCGGCGGTCGCGTAGTCGGTGACCAGGAACGGCACCCCGGCGGCGATCGGCTCGGCGTACACCTCGCGCAGCAGTTCCTCGGCCCGCCCGCCGCGGGCGCCGATCACGATCCGGTCCGGGCGCAGGGTGTCCTGGACGGCGAAGCCCTCGCGCAGGAACTCCGGGTTCCAGGCGAGTTCGGCGCCCTCGCCGACGGGGGCCAGCGCGGCCAGCCGCTCGGCCAGCCGGCCCGCCGAGCCGACCGGCACCGTGGACTTGCCGACCACCAGCACCGGGCGGGTCAGATGCGGGGCGAGCGAGTCGATCGCGGCGTCCACGTACGACATGTCGGCCGCGAACTCGCCCTTGCGCTGCGGGGTGTTGACACAGACGAAGTGCACGTCGCCGAACTCGGCGGCCTCCTGCGCGGAGGTCGTGAAGCGCAGCCGACCGGTCGAACCCTCGTGCCCCGCCACATGCTTGAGCAGCAGCTCGGACAGGCCCGGCTCGTACATCGGGACCTGGCCGGCGGTGAGGGTGGCGATCTTCTCCGGGTCGATGTCCAGACCCAGCACCTCGAAGCCGAACTCCGCCATGGCGGCGGCGTGGGTGGCGCCGAGATAGCCGGTACCGATCACGGAGATGCGGAGGGTCACGGTTTCCCCTTCGGGCGGGCGACGGGTGAGGGTGGACGCGGTCCCACCGGGCCGCGCCCACCGATGCTATCCGGCCGTGGGGAAAGCGCCCAGACCGTCCCGGTTCCGGCCGTTGTCCCGAAAGCTCCCCGCGCGGGCCGGGGCGGCGGCACAATACGCACATGGAGCCGGAGGACGAGCAGTCTGGCGAACCCGTGCAGCGGCCGGTGCCGTCCGGCCTGAGCCTCTTCGAGCCGGCGCCCGGCGGGTCCGGTGCCGCGTCCGGTGCCGCGTCCCGTGCCGTGGACGACCCGGTGGACGGTGCGGAGGACGGCGGGGAGGAGCAGCCGCCGGACCGCGAGCCGCCGGCCCGCCGCCGCCGGACCCGCCGGGTGCTGCTCTGGACCCTCTCCGCCCTGCTCGCCCTCGCCGTCGGCGGCTGCGGCGCCCTCTGGTGGACCGCCGAGCACTACGCCTCCTCCGTGCACCGGATCCCGGACGCCTTCCCGACCGCGCCGGAGTCCGCCCAGCCGAAGCCCGTCCCGGGCAGCGGCCTCAACCTGCTGCTGGTCGGCCTGGACGCCCGCTCCGACACCCCCACCACCGGCAGCGCGGCCAAGGCCCCGGCCTGGCAGGCCGGGGCGGCCCGCAGCGACACCATGATGCTGCTCCACCTCTCCGACGACCGGAGCTCGGCGACCCTGGTCTCGCTGCCCCGGGACACCTGGGTGCCGGTCCCGGGGCACGGCGAGGCCAAGCTCAACGCCGCCTACTCCTGGGGCGGTCCGGCCCTGATGACCGAGACCGTGCAGAACCTCACCGGCATCCGGATCGACCACCTCGCCGTGATCGACTGGAACGGCTTCCGCGCCCTCACCGACGCCGTCGGCGGAGTGGACATCACCGTTCCGCGCACCATCGAGGGCGTCGGCGAGGCCCGCGCCTGGGAGGCCGGCACCCACCACATGGACGGCGCCACGGCGCTGCTCTACGTCCGCGAGCGCTACGGGCTGCCCGGCGGCGACCTCGACCGGACCAAGCGCCAGCAGAACTTCCTGCGCGCGCTGATGCTCAAGGTGATGGACTCCGGCACGCTCACCAGCCCGTCGCGGCTGGGCGGACTGCTGGGCACCGTCGGCGAGGTGGTCAGCGTGGACGACCGGCTGTCCAACACCGACCTGTTCCAGCTCGCCTGGGGCCTGCGCTCGCTGCGCGCCGACGGCGTCCGTTTCCTGAACGCGCCGTTCGGCGGGTTCGCCACCCGGGGCGAGCAGAGCGTGGTGCTGCTGGCGGACCGCCCGGCGGCGCAGCTGTGGGAGGCGATCCGCAACGACCGGACGGACCAGTACTTCCAGGAGCACCGGACCGGCGACATCCTCGGCACGGACGTCGACTGACCCGAAGACATGTCCTAGGCAGTCGCAGGTCGGCGCCCTAGGATCTCTACCCGACGGTAACCAGCAGGTTCCACGGCGGGTACGACTCTTCGAAGAGGCAGGCATCATGGCGGGCGGCGCAGGCGCGGCGGACTTCGATCTCTTCCGGATCTCCGAGGAGC
>NZ_JZWY01000035.1:0-1144 GCF_000966955.1 Streptomyces sp. NRRL S-495 | reverse complement strand
GGACTTCGATCTCTTCCGGATCTCCGAGGAGCACGGGATGCTCCGTGAGGCGGTGCGTTCGCTGGCGGAGGCGAAGATCGCTCCGTTCGCGGCGGAGGTGGACGAGCAGGGGCGGTTCCCGCAGGAGGCGTTGGACGCGTTGCAGGGCAGTGACCTGCATGCGGTGCATGTGCCGGAGGAGTTCGGGGGTGCGGGGGCGGACGCGCTGGCGACGGTGATCGTGATCGAGGAGGTGGCGCGGGTGTGCGCCTCGTCCTCGTTGATCCCGGCGGTGAACAAGCTGGGTTCGTTGCCGGTGCAGTTGTCGGGGTCGGAGGAGTTGAAGGCGAAGTACCTGGGGGCGTTGGCGCGGGGCGAGGGGATGTTCTCGTACTGCCTGTCGGAGCCGGAGGCGGGTTCGGACGCGGCGGGGATGAGGACGCGTGCGGTGCGGGACGGGGACTTCTGGGTGTTGAACGGGGTGAAGCGCTGGATCACCAATGCGGGGGTGTCGGAGTTCTACACGGTGATGGCGGTGACGGACCCGGAGAAGCGCTCGAAGGGGATCTCGGCGTTCGTGGTGGAGAAGGGCGACGCGGGGGTGTCGTTCGGTGCGCCGGAGCGGAAGTTGGGGATCAAGGGGTCGCCGACGCGTGAGGTGTACTTCGACAATGTGCGGATCCCGGCGGACCGGATGATCGGTGCGGAGGGGACGGGCTTCGCGACGGCGATGCGGACGCTGGACCACACGCGGGTGACGATTGCGGCGCAGGCGTTGGGGATCGCGCAGGGGGCGTTGGACTACGCGAAGGGGTATGTGCGCGAGCGCAAGCAGTTCGGGAAGCCGATCGGTGACTTCCAGGGTGTGCAGTTCATGCTGGCGGACATGGCGATGAAGCTGGAGGCGGCGCGTCAGTTGACGTACGCGGCGGCGGCGAGGTCGCAGCGGGGGGACGGGGACCTGACGTTCTTCGGGGCGGCGGCGAAGTGTTTCGCGTCGGACGCGGCGATGGAGATCACGACGGACGCGGTGCAGTTGCTGGGTGGGTACGGGTACACCCGGGACTATCCGTTGGAGCGGATGATGCGGGACGCGAAGATCACGCAGATCTACGAGGGCACCAACCAGATCCAGCGCATCGTGATGGCCCGCAACCTGCCGTAG
>NZ_JZWY01000371.1:0-10960 GCF_000966955.1 Streptomyces sp. NRRL S-495 | reverse complement strand
CGGCAGGCCACGCCGCCGCCCGGACGCGAGCGGGTCCAGCGGCCCGGCCGGCCCCGCGACCGGCAGCACACCCCGGTGCCCGGCGGGCGGCCGGGCACGGCCCGGCAGCGGCTGCTGCGGCAGCGGCTCGTGGTGTTCGTGACGGTGACCGTCGGCGTGGCGCTGGCCATCGCGGCGGCCCAGGGGTGCGAGAACCGCGACAACCAGGGGCTGCGGCCGTCCGTGAGCTCCTCCGTCGCACAGGGCTCGACGGGCGCCCCCGGGGCCGCTGTCGGGGCGGGGGCGGCCGGCGCGGGGGAACAGGCGAACGGCGGGACTCCCCCGGCCGGGGCGGGACTCTCGGCGGACGGCATCGCGCCGTCGACCAGCCCGCTGGCGGCCGCGGCCCACGGCGCCCCGGCGGCCGGGGACGCCGCGCTGGCACCCGCCCAGGGTGCCGGGCCGGCGGTCGACTGGCCGAACCGCTCCTACGCCGACCCGGCGGGCGGTCCCGCGATCACCCTGCGGGACGGCCGCTCGGCGGGCCCGGGGCCGCAGGTCGTGCTCAGCGCCGTACTCCCGGCGCGCTACAAGGGCGGGCCGGCGGCGCTGGTCGTCCTGCGGCGCTCGGAGGGGTCGGTGCCGGTCGACCTGGTACAGCTCTTCTCGTTCACCGGGGACACCCCGGCGGCCCTGACCTCGCGCTCCTCGGCGGCGGATCCGCAGGCGGTGGCGACCTGGCGGCTGGACAACGGGGCGCTGGTCCGCGAGGAGCGGGTCACCCAGACCGGGGCGACCACCTCCACCCGCTACGCACTGCGGGCGGACGGCACGCTGGACGAGTCCTGGCCCGGTTCGGCCACCACTCCCCCGGCGGTCACCCCGCCCCCGGCCGCCGCCCCGGCACCGCCCACGGCCCCGACGGGCTGACGTCCGGGAGGGTCCGGAGCGTCCGGGAGCGTCCGGGAGTGGGAAGTCGGCGGATCCGACGTCCCGCGCGGCAGCAGCGTCGCACGGGAAGTCCGGCCAACCGACTTCCCCTGCAGCCCCCGCCGGGTGTCGAGGGGTGGGGTCAGCGGGTGGCGGTGACCGCGTAGAAGGCCACGGCTGCGGCGGCGCCGACGTTGAGGGAGTCGATGCCGTGGGCCATCGGGATGCGGACGGCGTGGTCGGCGGCGGCCAGCGCCTGCCGGGTGAGGCCGTCGCCCTCGGCGCCGAGCATCAGGGCCGTCCTGGCCCGACCCTCGGGGACCAGCGAGGCCAGGTCCACGGCGGTCTCGGCCGGGGTGAGCGCGAGCAGCTCGAAGCCGGCGGCGCGCACCGTGTCCAGGGCGGCCGGCCAGGGCTCCAGCCGCGCGTACGGGACGGCGAAGACCGCACCCATCGAGACCTTGACCGCGCGCCGGTACAGCGGGTCGGCGCAGTCGGGCGAGAGCAGCACGGCGTCCATGCCGAGGGCGGCCGCGCTGCGGAAGATCGCGCCGAGGTTGGTGTGGTCGACCAGGCCCTCCAGCACGGCCACCCGGCGGGCACCTGCCAGCAGGTCCGCGGCGTCCGGCAGCGGCTGCCGCTCCATCGAGGCGAGCGCGCCGCGGTGGACGTGGTAGCCGGTGACGGCCTCGGCCAGGTCGGGTTCGACGACGTGCACCGGGGCGTCGGCTTCGGCGATGACGTCCGCCATCACGTCCAGCCACTTGGGGGTCAGCAGCATCGACCGCATCCGGTAGCCGGCCGCGAGGGCACGGCGGACGACCTTCTCGCCCTCCGCGATGAACAGGCCCTCGGCGGGTTCGCGGCGGCGGCGGAGTTCGACGTCGGTCAGGCCGGTGTAGTCGGCGAGACGGGGGTCGGCGGGGTCGGTGATGGTACTGGGTTCGGACACCCTGAGATCTTGCCAAGTCGGGCCGGGGAAGGCCAACCGGCCCAACGCTCGTCGCGGGTGGCCTTGGCCCGTCGGCTCGCGGAGTGCAAATATGACGTATGGCCCGTTTTTCGGGCCGATCCTGGGCTCCGTCGGACCCTGGTGCGACCGGTTCCGCTTCCGGCTCCCGATCCACCGGTACCGCCGCCGGCTCCCCCGGTGGGCGCCCACACGGTCGGCACCAGCACGCCCGCACGGCCCGGCCCAAGCCGGTCCGGGTGCGCTCGGTGGCCGGACAGGTCTTCGCGTTGCAGGTCGTGGTGGTGCTGTTGCTGGTGGTGGCCGCCGTGCTCGCCCTGGTGGTGCAGTCCCGCAACGACGCCCGGCAGGAGGCCACCACCCGGTCGGTCGCGGTCGCCCAGACCTACGCCAACTCGCCCGGCATCGTCGAGGCGCTGCGCTCCCCCGACCCGAGTGCGGTCCTCCAGCCCTCGGCCCAGGCCGCGCGGATCAACGCGGGCGTGGACTTCATCGTCGTGCTCAACAACGACGGCATCCGCTACACCCACCCGAACCCGGACCGGATCGGCCACAAGTTCGTCGGCGACTACCAGCCCGCACTGTCCGGGCAGGTGGTGACCGAGGAGGTCACCGGCACCATCGGGCCGCTGGTGCAGGCGATCGTGCCGGTGCGGGCGCCGGACGGGCAGATCGTCGGGATGGTGTCGGCGGGCATCACGATCGCCAATGTGAGCAGCGCCAGCGAGCGGCAGCTGCCGGTGGTGCTGGGCGCGGCGGCGGCCGCGCTCGGGCTGGCGACCGGTGGGACGGCGCTGATCAGCCGGCGGCTGAAGCGGCAGACCCACGGCCTGGGGCCGACCGAGATGACCCGCATGTACGAGCACCACGCGGCGGTGCTGCACGCGGTGCGCGAGGGCGTGCTGATCCTCGGCGGTGACGGACGGCTGCTGCTCTGCAACGACGAGGCGCGGCGGCTGCTCGACCTGCCGCCCGACGCCGAGGGGCGTCCGCTCGCCGATCTGGGCCTGGAACCGGCGCCGCTGGAGCTGCTGGCCGCCGGGCGGTCGGTCACCGACGAGGTGGTGATGGCCGGTGAACGGCTGCTCGCGGTGAACGTGCGGCCCACGGACCGGAACGGCGGGCCGCCCGGTTCGGTGGCGACGCTGCGGGACTCCACCGAGCTGCTGGCGCTGACCGGGCGGGCCGAGGTGGCGCAGCGGCGGCTGCGGCTGCTGTACGACGCCGGGGTCTCGGTGGGCAGCACGCTGGACGTGACCCGGACCGCGGAGGAGCTGGCCCAGGTGACGGTGGGCCGGTTCGCGGACATCGTCACCGTCGACCTCGCCGAGCAGGTGCTGGAGGGCGACGAGCCGCCGGCCGGTCCGGCGCTGCTGCGGATGCGGCGGACCGCGCTGGCGACCGCGCACGGCGACCCGCCGTTCTACCCGGTGGGCACGGTGGTGGAGGTCACGCCGTCGACGCCGCTCGCGGGCACGCTGAGCAGCGGGCTGCCCGGGGTGGAGCCGCGGCTGGCGGAGGCGCAGGCGTGGCGGGAGCAGGATCCCGAGGGTGCGGAGCGGGTGCTCGCCCACGGGGTGCACTCGCTGGTGCGGGTGCCGTTGAAGTCGCGCGGTGTGCTGCTCGGGGTGGCGCGGTTCTGGCGGTCGGAGCGGGAGGAGCCGTTCGAGGAGGAGGACCTCGCGCTGGCGGAGGAGCTGGTCTCGCACGCCGCCGTCTGCATCGACAACGCGCGCCGGTACACCCGGGAGCACGCCATGGCGGTGACCCTGCAGCACAGTCTGCTGCCGCGCAACCTGCCGGCGCAGAACGCGCTGGAGGTGGCGCACCGGTACCTGCCGGCGCAGGCGGGGGTGGGCGGCGACTGGTTCGACGTAATCCCGCTGCCGGGGGCGCGGGTGGCGATGGTGGTCGGGGACGTGGTCGGGCACGGGCTGCACGCGGCCGCCACGATGGGGCGGCTGCGGACGGCGATCCACAACTTCTCGACGCTGGACCTGCCGCCGGACGAGCTGCTGGGGCACCTGGACGAGCTGGTGAACCGGATCGACCAGGAGGAGTCGGCGAGCGGCGGGGCGGCGGCCGTGACGGGTGCGACCTGTCTGTATCTGATCTACGACCCGGTGTCGCGGCGGTGCACGCTGGCCAGTGCCGGGCATCCGCCGCCGGCGCTGGTGCGGCCAGACGGGACGGTGGTGTTCCCGGAGCTGCCGACCGGGCCGCCGCTGGGGCTCGCGGTGCTGCCGTTCGAGACGGTGGAGCTGGAGGTCGAGGAGGGCAGCCGGCTGGTGCTGTACACGGACGGGCTGGTGGAGGACCGTCAGCGGGACATCGACGTGGGGCTGGAGCTGCTGCGGGCGGCGCTGAGCGGGCCGCCGCGCACTCCGGAGCAGACCTGTGCGGACGTGCTGGGGGCGCTGCTGCCGGCACGTCCGCAGGACGACATCGCGCTGCTGGTGGCGCGGACCAGGGTGCTGCCGGCGGACCGGGTGGCGCAGTGGGAGGTGCCGGCGGACCCGGCGGCGGTGTCCGGGGTGCGGGCGGCGGTGGCGGAGCGGCTGGAGCAGTGGGGGCTGGACGAGGCGGCGTTCGTCACCGAGCTGATCCTGAGCGAGCTGGTGACCAATGCGATCCGGTACGGCACCGGGCCGATCCGGGTGCGGCTGCTCCTCGACCGGTCACTGATCTGCGAGGTGTCGGACGGGAGCAGTACGTCGCCGCATCTGCGGTACGCGGCCACCACCGACGAGGGCGGGCGCGGGCTCTTCCTGGTCGCGCAGTTCGCGGACCGGTGGGGGACGCGGTACACCGCCACCGGGAAGGTGATCTGGACGGAGCAGCCGTTGGAGTGAGGCGGGGGTGGGGCCAGGGCCTCGGCCCCAGCCCCGGCCCTCAGGCCTCCGGAGTGGCGAGGACGTTGACGACGTCGCCGATGACGATGACGGCCGGGGGCTTGATCCGCTCGGCCTCGACGGTGGCGGCGACCGTCGCCAGGGTGGCGTCGACCCGGCGCTGGGCGGCGGTGGTGCCTTCCTGGACGACGGCGACCGGGGTGTCGGCGGCCCGCCCGTCCCGGATCAGCCGGGCCGCGATGGCGCCGATCTTGTCGACGGCCATCAGCAGCACCAGGGTGCCGGTCATCCCGGCGAGCGCCTCCCAGTTGGTCAGCGATCGCTCGTCGTCCGGCCCCACGTGGCCCGAGACCACGGTGAACTCGTGGGTCATCCCCCGATGGGTGACCGGCACCCCGACCGCCGCCGGCACGCTGATCGAGCTGGAGATGCCCGGCACCACCGTGACCGGCAGCCCCGCCTCCACGCACGCCAGCAGCTCCTCGCCGCCGCGCCCGAACACGTACGGGTCGCCGCCCTTGAGCCGCACCACGAACTTGCCGGCCTTGGCGTGCTCGACCAGCGTGCGGTTGATCGCCTCCTGCGCCATGAAGCGCCCGTACGGGATCTTCGACGCGTCGATGACCTCGACGTGCTCCGGCAACTCGGCGAGCAGCTCGCGCGGTGCCAGCCGGTCGGCCACCACCACGTCCGCGTCGGCGAGCAGCCGGCGGCCGCGCACCGTGATGAGGTCCGGGTCGCCCGGGCCGCCGCCGACCAGTGCCACCCCCGCCCCCCGGGCGCGGTACTGGCGGGCGGCGAGCGAACCGTCGCGCAGCCCCTCGACGATCGAGTCGCGCAGCGCGGCCGAGTGGCGCGGGTCCCCGGTGAGGACGGCCACGGTCGCCCCGGCGTCGCGCCCGCTGGCCGGCGTCCACGCGGTGGCGGCGGAGGCGTCGTCGCTGCGGGCGCAGAACACCCGCTCGCGCTCCGCCTCGGTGCTGACGGCGGCGTTCACCGCCGGGTCGTCGGTGGCGACCAGCGCGTACCAGGTGTCGGCGAGGTCGCCCTCCCGGTAGCGGCGCTCGTGCCAGGTCAGCTCACCGGCGTCGGCCATCGCCTGCACGGCCGGGGTGGTAACCGGCGATATGAGGTGCACGTCGGCGCCGGTGGCGAGCAGCGCCGGCAGCCGCCGCTGGGCGACGTGGCCGCCGCCGACCACCACGACACGGCGGCCGGCCAGCAGCAGGCCGACCGGGTACGGAGTGCGAGCACGGCCCTCGGTGCTGGGGTTGGGCCCCTCCTGCCCGTCGGCGGGCAAGTTGGGCCCCTCCTGCCCGTCGGCGGGCAAGGAGGGCGGGATGGGCGCGGTCATCGGCGGTGCTCCTGGATCGGGTGAGGGTGTGCTGGGGTACGGCGCCGCTCCGCGCACCGGCGCGCCCTCGGGCCGGTGCACGGAGCGGTACGGACGAGCGTCAGGCCTTCTCGGTGACCCCGGCGGAGTCGAAGGTGGCTACATCGTGCATCGCGCGGGCCGCACTCTGCACCAGCGGCAGGGCCAGCAGGGCGCCGGTGCCCTCGCCGAGCCGCAGGTCGAGGTCGATCAGCGGACGCAGTCCCAGCTTGGCCAGGGCGGCCTGGTGGCCGGGCTCGGCCGAGCGGTGGCCGGCGATGCAGGCGGCGAGCACCTCGGGCGCGATCGCCTTGGCGACGAGCGCGGCCGAACCGGCGATCACGCCGTCCAGGATCACCGGGGTGCGCAGGCTGGCCGCGCCGAGCAGGAAGCCGGCGAGGGCAGCGTGCTCCAGGCCGCCGACCGCGGCGAGCACACCGATCGGGTCGGCCGGGTCGGGCTGGTGCAGGGCCAGCGCGGCGCGGACGACCTCCACCTTGCGGGCGTGGGTCGCGTCGTCGATGCCGGTGCCGCGGCCGGTGACCTCGGCCGGGTCCAGCCCGGTGAAGACCGAGATCAGGGCGGCGGAGGCGGTGGTGTTGGCAATGCCCATGTCGCCGGTGATCAGGGCCTTGTTGCCGGCCGCGACGAGGTCGCGGGCGGTCTCGATGCCGACCTCGAGGGCCTTGAGGGCCTCCTCGCGGGTCATCGCCGGGCCCTGGGTCATGTCGTCGGTGCCGGGCTTGACCTTGCGCGGCAGCAGGCCGGTGGTGCGGCCCTGCTGGATCGCGTCCGGCAGCTCGGCGGCCACGCCGACGTCGACGACGCAGACCTCGGTGCCGATCTGCTTGGCGAAGGCGTTGACCACCGCTCCCCCGGCCAGGAAGTTGCCCACCATCTGGGCGGTGACCTCCTGCGGCCAGGGGGTGACGCCCTGGGCGTGCACGCCGTGGTCGGCGGCGAAGACCGCGACGCAGGCGGGTTCCGGGAGCGGCGGCGGGCACTTGCGGGACAGGCCGCTGAGCTGGGCGGAGATGATCTCCAGCATGCCGAGCGAGCCGGCCGGCTTGGTCATCCGCTTCTGCCGGTCCCAGGCCTCGCCGAGCGCCTTGGCGTCCAGCGGGCGGATGCCGCGCAGGGTCTCGGAGAGCACGCTGTGCGGCTCCTCGCCGGGCAGGGCGCGGTTTCCGTACTGCTCCTCGTGGACGACCCAGGACAGCGGGCGCTTCTTGGCCCAGCCCTGCTGCTGGAGCTCGGGCTCGTCCGGGAAGACGTCGACGAAGCCGACGCACAGGTAGGCGACGACCTCCAGGTGCTCGGGCAGGCCGAGCTCGCGGACCAGCTCCTCCTCGTCGAAGAAGCTCACCCAGCCGACGCCGAGGCCCTCGGCGCGGGCGGCCAGCCAGAGGTTCTCGACCGCGAGGGCCGCCGAGTACGGGGCCATCTGCGGCTGGGTGTGCCGGCCCAGGGTGTGCCGGCCGCCGCGGGTGCGGTCGGCGGTGACGACGATGTTCACAGGCGTCTCGAGGATCGCCTCGATCTTGATTTCCTTGAACTGCTTCGCGCGGCCCTTGGGGAGCGAGTCGGCGAACGCCTCGCGCTGGCGCTCGGCCAGTTCGTGCATCTTGCGGCGGGTCTTGGCGGAGCGGATGACCACGAAGTCCCAGGGCTGCGAGTAGCCGACGCTGGGGGCGGTGTGGGCCGCCTCCAGGACGCGGATCAGCACCTCGTGCGGGATCGGGTCGGGGCGGAAGCCGTTGCGGATGTCGCGGCGCTCGCGGATGACCTGGTGGACGGCCTCGCGGCCGACCTCGTCGTAGCCGGGGGCGGCGGGGCCGCGCGGTACGGCGGGCTCCTCGGGCTCGGCGGACTCCTCGGCGTCGGNGGCTCGGCCGGAGCCTCGGGGGTCTCGGCCGTGTCGGTGGGCCCGGTGGCCTCGGCGGGAGCGGCGGGCTCGGTGACGGCGGTCGGCTCGGCCGGGGTGCCCTCCTCGGCCTGCGGGGCCGGGGCGGTCTCGGCAGCCTCGGCGGCCTCGGTCGCGGGCAGTTCGGCCGGGGCGTCGGCCGGCGGCGCGTCGACGGGGACGGCGTCCGTCGGCACGGCGGGCTGCTCGACCGCGGGCTGCTCCTCGGCGGGGGCCTCGGCCGACTCGGCGGGCGCGGCGGACACCGGCTCGGCCGGGACGTCCGCCGGGGCGGCGACGGGCTGGCCGGAGGGCATCTCGCCGGTGCCCGCGGCGGTCTCGGCGGCCGCCTCCGGGGCCTGGGACTCGGCGGGGGCGTCGATGCGGACCTCAGCGGGGGCCTCGGCGGCGGCCGGGTCGGCCACGGGCTCGGCCACCGGCTCGACGGGCGCCTCGCCTTCGGCCCCGGCGGCCTCCAGCGCAGGCTCGGGCTGCTCGGCCGGGACCGGCTCGACGGCGACGGGCGCAGCGGGCTCGACGGCCTCGGGCTCGGCCTGCGCGGCGGCCTCGGCCTGGTCGGCGACGGGCGCTATGGGGGCGGACTGCTCCGCCTCCGTCCCGACGGCGGCCGGGGCGGACTGCTCGACCAGCGGCTCGGCCACGGGCTCGGCGACCGGCTCGACCTGCGGGAGGCCGTGCGGGGTCGGCGCGGCGAGGAAGGCGGAGATGCGGCGCGGCTGACCGCCCCCGGCCTGCGCCTCGGCGGCGACCTCGGCCTCGGCGACAGCGGCGGGGCCCTCGGCGGCGGGACCCTCGGCCGGGGCCTCGACAGCGACGGCGACCGGGTCGGCGCCCGGGTCAGCGACGGCCGGCTCGGTGTTCTCGGGTGCCGCGGCGATCTCGACGACGGCCTCGACGGGCGCCTCGGCCACGACCGGCGCCTCGACGGGAACGGCGACGGGCAGCACGACGGGAGGCTGCTGGACGGCGGCCTCGACCGGCTGCGGCGCAGGCGCGGGCTGGACGGCGACGGGCGCGGCCGCCGGCTCGGGCTGGACCGGGATGCCGTGCGCGGGCGTGCTGCCGGTCGACGGACCCCGGTCGGCCAGCGAGCGGACCGGGACCTGGCCGGTCATCAGGGACGGGTCCGGGATCGGCGGCCCGGCGTGCAGCGGCCGGCGCGGCGACTGAACGGCCGTCACCGGCTCGGGGCCCTGCTGCTGGGCGGGCA
This sequence comes from Streptomyces sp. NRRL S-495, assembly GCF_000966955.1. Classification (NCBI taxonomy): domain Bacteria; kingdom Bacillati; phylum Actinomycetota; class Actinomycetes; order Kitasatosporales; family Streptomycetaceae; genus Streptomyces; species Streptomyces sp. NRRL S-495. Next base: position 1,723 of record NZ_JZWY01000371.1, on the reverse strand, counting down.
CGGTCTGGACGCCGGGGGCGGCCTGCGGCGCGAAGCCGTGAGGGGCGCCGGCCGGGTCGGCGGCGCCGAGCACGGGCGGCTCCAGCGGCGGCCAGGACGGCTCGACGGGGGTGCCGGGCGGGGACTGCGGGTCGTTGGCCGCGTCGGCGGCGGGCGCCGTCGGCTCGCCCCAGGAGCCCTGCGGACCGGGCATCAGCAGCACGTCGTCCTCGTCGTCGAGGCCATCCGGCTGGTCGACGAAGTGGAAGGTGGGGCGCGGGGCGGCGGCCCAGGCGTCACCGGCGGCGCCGGGCGTTCCGGGGGCGGGCGCGGCGAATCCGGGCGCGCCGATCGGGGTGCCCGGTGCGTGGGTGCCCGGTGCCGGGACGCCGTGCACGGGCACGGCCTGCACGGGCACGGCCTGCGCCGGAACACCGTGGGCCGGAACACCGTGGGCCGGCACGCCGTGGGCGGGCACGCCCTGCGGCGGGAGGACGGCGGCGCCGGGCGGGACCGCACCGGGAACACCGACCCCGGGCACGCCGGGGAGGGTGCCGTCCAGCGCGACGCCCTGCACGGGTGCGACAGCCGCGACGCCCTCCGGGCCGCCGAGCTGGTCGGGCCCGGCGAGCAGGTGCTCCGGCAGTCCCTCGTTCGGGACGTGGCCGCCATCGGTCATGTCAAAGCTCCTTCCAGGCCGCTGCCGCGCCCTCGGCGACACGATCACCGACCGCAGCGCCCATCCGCACGGGCCGGGCCTGCATCGGCCCGCCCCTCAATCACACACGGCCGCCGCGCCGAGGCGCTGCGGCCGACAACCTTCCGGCGCGCTGCGGCACCCCGGCCCGCGCGCCACCCGGGTCGGGCGGCGCGTCATCTGAGACAACGACAAGCCGGGGCAACCGGCACGACCGCACCGGACCCTACGGCATTCTCCAGGTCCGGCGGGCGGCCCGTCGAATTGCCCATACTCCGAACCTCGTCGGTCTGCGCCATGTCAGAAAGGCACCGGACCCGACCGGATCGGGCGGGCTGTCGGACACCGCAGCCGTCCCGGACGCCACACTACCGGCCCGGCGGCGCCGCCTCCCGAATCGGTGTCCGGATGCGACCTGGATCACCGTCCGGCCGGTCCGCGGCGCCGGGTCGCGGGCGTACCTGGCGCACCGGGCGGACCGGAGGACGCGGAGAGCGGGCACGGCGGGCGGACGCGGCGGGCGGATTCGGGGGCGGGTGGATCGGCACCGGCCCCCACCGGGATCACCACCCGGCGCCACCGGGCCTTCACGGTTTCTGCGCACCCCAGAGCAGGAAGGTGCCCGGGTCGCCCATGCCGAGGCGCAGACCGGGTCCGTCGGCGGCGGCCCCGGCCGGCGGGAGCAGGGGCGCGGACTGGAGCAGCGCGCCGTCGGCGATGTAGCCGGCGCCGGCGATGACGCGGCGGACCTCCTCGGCCTCGGCGAGGGTGCGGGCGACGGCGACGATCCGTTCGGGGCGGCGGGAGAGCACGGCGCGCACGGCTTCCGGACCGCCGGTCTCGATGACGGCGGCGTCGGGTTCGGGGAGTTCGCCGAGGACGTCGGGGCCCCGGCCGTGGACGATCTCGACCTCGACGCCGTAGCGGCGGGCGTTGACGGCGAGCCGGGCGCAGGCGGAGCGGTCGGCCTCGACGGCGACGACGGCCGCGCCGAAGCGGGCGGCGTCGACGGCGAGGGCGCCGCTGCCGGCGCCGACGGTCCAGACG